>NZ_JBHSBQ010000024.1:0-250352 GCF_042650665.1 Microvirga sp. GCM10011540
TCTTCTGCAAGCTCAAGGAGTTCAAGCGCATTGCCATGAGAGCCGACAAGACCGACCAAAGCTTCTCCGCAATGATCTATCTCGCCGCCGCCGTCATCAATTCACGATGAATCCCCACAAGCCTTAGTCGGGATAATCGACGCCGATCAGGTAGAGCCCCGTCGACGGGGCCATGGGGCCGCAGCGCTTGCGGTCCCGCGCATCCAGCGCCGCCCGCACGTCCTCCACGGCCCAGCGGCCCGCTCCGACCCTCTCCAGCGTCCCGACCATCGAGCGGACCTGATGGTGGAGGAAGGAGCGGGCGGAGGCGTAGACACGGATTTCGTCGCCGATCCGCTCCACGTCGAGCCGGTCGAGGGTGCGGATCGGGCTGTTCGCCTGGCACTCGGCGGCGCGGAACGTGGTGAAGTCGTGCCGCCCGATGAGCGCCTGGGCCGCCTCGTGCATGGCGCCGGCATCGAGCTTCCATGCCACGTGCCAGACCCGGTTGACCTCGAGGGCGGCTGGCGCCCGGCGGTTGAGGATCCGGTAGACGTAGTGGCGTTTGACGGCCGAGAGCCGGGCATTGAACGTGTCCGCCACCTGCTCCGCCGCCAGGATCGCCACGGGGGCGGGCTTCAGATGCGCGTTCGTCGCGTCGCGGACCGTGTCCGTGCGCCAATCCTTGCCGAGATCCACGTGGATGACCTGATGGGTCGCATGGACGCCCGAGTCGGTGCGCCCGGCGCAATGGACCCGCACCTTTTCCCCGGCGAATTTCTCGATCGCCTCCTCGACCGCCTGCTGCACCGAGAGACCGTTGGTCTGGTGCTGCCAGCCGGTGAACGGCGTGCCGTCATATTCCACGACGAGCTTGAAGCGGGGCATGTCAGGACAGCTCCGCGAAGGCGGGGGCGTAGGCGATCGGCCCGCGAGCCTCCTTGCCCCTGTCCGAGAGGGGAAGGGCCTGGAGATAGGGGCCGTCATAGGGCGTCTCGAATGCCCTTGCCGCCTCCGGCGCGAAACCGAAGCGGCCGTAATAGGCGGGGTCGCCGAGGACCAGGGCCAAGTCCCAACCGGATTGCGACAGCCGCCGCAGGCTGTCGGCGACCAGGGCGGCGCCGATGCCCTGCTTCTGCGCGTGGGGATCGACGGCCAGGGGCGCCAGGGCGCATGCCCTGATGGACGGCATCTCGACAACGTTCAGGCGTGAGAAGGCGATATGGCCGACGGGCCGTTCGGTGCAGGCGACGAGGGACAGGATCAGGTCGCCGTCTCTCTCCAGCCGCTCCACCAGCTCGGCCTCCGCCTCCTGCCCGAAGGCGGCGACATGGATCGCGTGAATCGCAGACCGGTCGCCGGGCTCGGCGGGGCGGACCTGCACCGAGGACGTCATGCGAAACGGGCTCCGGGCTCGAGTCGCACGCCGCGGAAGAACTCCTCGGCGCTCATGGGAGCCTTGCCGGCGCGCTGGACCTGGATCAGCCGGACCGCCCCGTCACCGCAGGCCACGACGCCCTTGGCATCGACGAGGCTTCCCGGTGCGCCCGCGCCCTCGCTTTTCGCCGCCCGCAGAACCTTCACCCGCTCGGTGCCCTTGCCGAAATCCGCGGTGAAGAAGGCGCCCGGAAAGGGGGAGAGGCCGCGGATATGGTCGTGCACCGCCTGGGCGGGCTTCGCCCAATCGATCCGTCCGTCCTCGTTGGCGAGCTTGTGGGCATAGGTCACGCCTTCCTCGGGCTGGGGCGTGAAGCTCAGGCCCCCGCGGGAGAGGGCGGCCAGCGCCCGCACCATGAGGTCGGCACCCAGAACCATCAGCCTGTCGTGCAGCTCGCCGGCATTCATGTCGGGGGCAATCGCCACGCGCTCGGCCATGGCGACGGGCCCGGTGTCGAGGCCTTCCTCCATCTTCATGACCGCGACGCCGGTCTCGGCATCTCCGGCCATGATCGCCCGCTGGATCGGGGCCGCGCCGCGCCAGCGCGGCAGGAGCGAGGCATGGAGGTTGAGGCAGCCGAGTTCCGGCGCTTCCAGGATCGGCTTCGGCAGGATCATGCCGTAGGCCACCACCACGGCCACATCGGCCCCATGGGCCCGGAAGGTCTCGGCGGCCTCGTCGCTGCGCAGGGTCTTCGGCGTCAGGACCGGGAGCCCGAACCGTTCCGCCATCCTGTGGACCGGGGAGGGCTTCAGCTCCATCCCGCGGCCCGCGGCGGCGGGCGGACGGGTATAGACCGCCACGACCTCGTGTCCCTGGCCGACGATCTCGGAGAGCGTCGGCACGGCGAAATCGGGCGTTCCCATGAAGACGACGCGAAGGCTCATGCGCCGCCTGCTCCGCGCTTGGCGGCCTTCTTGAACTTGGTCATGACCCGGTCGCGCTTGAGCTTGGAGAGGTGGTCGATGAAGAGCACCCCGTTGAGATGGTCGATCTCGTGCTGCACGCAGGTCGCCATCAGATCCTCGGCGTCCTGCTCGACGATCTCGCCCTTGAGGTTCATGTAGCGGAACCGCACCCGGTCCGGCCGCTCGACCTCCTCGTAATATTCGGGAATCGACAGGCAGCCTTCCTCGTAGACCCGCTTCTCCTCCGAGGCCCACAGGATCTCGGGGTTGATCAGAACCATCGGCTCGCGCTCGCCTTCGGTCTTGGACACGTCCATGGTGACCATGCGCAGGGGCACGCCGATCTGGATGGCGGCGAGGCCGACGCCGGGGGCGTCGTACATGGTCTCCAGCATGTCGTCGGCGAGCTGCCGGATTTCGTCCGTGATCTCTTTCACGGGCTCCGACATCACGCGGAGCTTGGGGTCGGGGAGGATGACGAGAGGTTTGATGGTCATGATCGCGGGAGATAAGGGCTCGGGTCGGGATGGTCAAATCGTTCGTCTTATGTTCGGATGCTCCCGTCAACCGGAAGTTCCACGTCCATGAACGATGTCGTCCTGAGTATCGGCTCCCATCCCCTGACGCTGGGTCAGATCGTGATCGGAGCAGCGGCGACGAGCATCTTTCTTCTCTTCGTCGTGACCCTGCTCCTCCTCAAGACGCGGCGGGAGCGGACCCTGGAGGCGGCCATCGCGGACGAGCGCGCCCGGGAGATGGACGACAAGGTCTCCGAACTGACCCGGATCCAGGCGGAGATGACCGGGCGGATGCAGACCATCGCGGAGGTGTTCGGCACCCGGCAGAGCGATTTCGTGCGGCTGATCTCCGAGCGGATCGACGGGCTGCAGCACCGGATGGGGCAGGGGCTCGAAGCCACCGCCCGGCACCAGACGGAAAACCTCTCCAGGCTCAACGAGCGGCTCGCCGTCATCGACGCGGCGCAGAAGAACCTGACGGACCTCACCGGCCAGATCGTCGGGCTGAAGGACATCCTTTCCAACAAGCAGAGCCGCGGCGCCTACGGCCAGGGCCGCATGGAGGCCATCATCCGGGACGGTCTGCCCCCGAGCGCCTTCCAATTCCAGCCGACGCTCTCCAACCGCACCCGTCCCGATTGCCTTGTCCGCCTGCCCGGAGACGACAGGGGCCTCGTGATCGACGCCAAGTTCCCTCTCGAAGGCTTCACCCAGTTTCGGGACGCAAAGGGGGAGGACACCCGCCTGCGGGCGGCCGCCAAGGTGCGCAGCGACATGCTCGTCCACGTGAAGGACATCGCCGAGAAATACCTCATCCCGGGCGAGACGCAGGACATCGCCATGCTGTTCGTGCCGGCCGAGTCGATCTATGCGGATCTGGCCGAGCATTTCGACGATGTGGTGCAGAAGGCGCACCGGGCCCGCATCGTCATCGTGTCGCCGTCGCTGCTCACCCTCGCCATCCAGGTCATGCAGGCCCTCGTGCGGGATGCCCGCATCCGCGAGGAGGCGCGGGTGATCCAGGTCGAGGTGCAGAAGCTTCTTGAGGATATCGAGCGGCTCGACGGGCGCGTGGCGAAGCTCGACGCCCATTTCCGGCAGGCGCAGGACGACGTGGCCCAGATCAGGGTTTCGACCGACAAGATCGTGAAGCGCGGCCAGAAGATCGAGATGCTCGAATTCGAGGACGGCGAAGCGGGAGCCCGGGCCGAGCTGCTTCGTCTTCAGGGGCGCAACCTGCGGGCCGTGGACTGAGCCCGCCCGCCTGCATTCTCCCGCCCGCTCCTTGGAGGGAACCCGGGCGAAGCGTGGAACTGCCTCGAACGCCGCGACGTTCTTCCAGCGTTATGCCAGGCGCAGCGTCACTGCGAGCGCTTTGTGCCGACTTGCCTCACATCAACGGAAGGATATGCGCCATGGGCCTTTTATCGAAGGACATCAAGACCTTGGATGATCTCTTCATCCATACTCTGCAGGACATCTATTACGCCGAGCAGCAGATCACGAAGGCTCTGCCCCAGATGATCGGCAAGGTGACCGACCCGCAGCTGAAACAGGCCTTCCAGACCCACCTTGGCGAAACCGAGCAGCAGATTCAGATGGTGGAGCAGGTCTTCCGCATGCATGGCCACGACCCCAAGGGCGTGACCTGCCCGGCCATCGACGGCATCATCGACGAGGCTCAGGACATCGCCGGCGACATCGACGATCCGCAGGTTCTCGATGCGGCGCTGCTGGCGGCGGCCCAGGCCGTCGAGCACTACGAGATCACCCGCTACGGCACCCTCGTCGCCTGGGCGAAGCAGCTCGGGCGCGAAGACTGCGCCAGCGTGCTCCATCAGATCCTGGAGCAGGAAAAGGCGACCGATCAGAAGCTCAATCGCATCGCGGAGAGCAAGATCAACACCCAGGCCGCCTAAAGCTGAAGGCCTCGGACTGAACTGAGAGGACGGCGGCCTTCAGGCCGCCGTTCTTTTTGTTCGGGAGCCGTCGCGTCGGCTGGAGATCAGCGCCGGGGCGCTTCCGACAGGCAGAGTTCGAGGAAATCGGCCAGGTCGTTGGTGATGTAGTCGATATGGGGCATCTTCACCGCCTCCTGCTCGAACTCCTCGCGGAAGGGGTCGATGGTCGGCGGCACGATGAGGGTGGTCGTCATGCCGAGTTCATGGGGGACGACCAGGTTCTTGGCGATGTCCTCGAACATGGCCGCGCGGGAGGGTTCGACCGCGTGCTTCTCGAGGAAGATCTCATAGGCGCGCCGGTCCGGCTTAGGCACGAAGTTCGAGGCCGCGATGTCGAAGACGTCCTCGAAATGGTCGAGAATGCCGATCTTCTTCGCCACGTTCTCGGCGTGCTTGCGCGACCCGTTGGTGAGGATGAGCTTCCGTCCGGGAAGCTTCTCGATGGCCTTCCCGAGGTTTTCGTTCAGCTCGATGTCGGTGTGGTCGATGTCGTGGGCGAAATCGAGGAAGTCGTACGGGTCGACGTCGTATTCGTCGATCAGCGCGCGCAGGGTGGTTCCGTATTTATGGTAGAAGAACTTCTGCAGGGACCGGGCCGACAGGCCGTCGATGCCGAAGAGCTCCGCGATATAGAGCGTGATCCGGTCGTCGATCTGGGGCCAGACCCGGGAGGTGTGCGGGTAAAGGGTGTTGTCGAGGTCGAAGATCCACGTTTCCACATGCGAGAAGGGCCGCGACTCGGCGGAGGATATGTGGGGCTCGACAGGTGGGATCGCGTTCATGACCATCAAGATAGCAATGGGGCCGATATGGCCCCACTGAATCTCATATAAGGACGGAACAGAGTTCCGGAAAGGGCTAGCTTCGCCGGATCAGGGTTCCCGCGCCGTGATCGGTGAACAGCTCCAGCAGGACCGAATGGGGCACCTTGCCGTCCAGGATGACCACCGCCTCGACGCCCTTTTCGAGGGCATAGATGCAGGTCTCGATCTTCGGGATCATGCCGTCGGTGATGGTGCCGTCGGCGATCAGGCGGCGGCAATCCTCGATCGTCATCTCGGGAATGAGGTTCTTGTTCTTGTCCAGCACGCCCGGAACGTCGGTCAGGAGCAGAAGGCGCTTGGCCATCATGGCGCCCGCGATGGCGCCCGCGAACGTGTCGGCGTTCACGTTGTAGGTCTGGCCGTCCTGCCCCACGGCGACCGGCGCGAGCACGGGGATCAGCTCGGCGCTCAGTACCTGGTCCAGAACCGCCCGGTTCACCTTCTCCGGCTCGCCGACGAAGCCGAGATCGACCACCTTCTCGATGTTGGAATCGGGATCGACGGTCGTGCGGGTGACCTTGCGGGCGGTGACCATGTTGCCGTCCTTGCCGCACAGGCCCACGGCCTTGCCGCCCTCGGCGCCGATCCAGCCGACGATCTGCTTGTTGATGGAGCCGGCCAGCACCATCTCGACGACCTCGACGGTCGCCTGGTCCGTCACGCGCAGGCCTGCCTTGAACTCGGACTTGATCCCGAGCTTGTCCAGCATCTTGCCGATCTGAGGCCCGCCGCCATGGACGACGATGGGCTTGATGCCCGACTGCTCCAGCAGGACCACGTCCTCGGCGAAATCTTCCGCGGCGGCGCGGTCTCCCATGGCGTGGCCGCCATACTTGATCACGACCACCTCCTGGTCGTAGCGCTGCATGTGCGGCAGCGCCTGCACAAGCACTTCGGCCTGCACATGGACATCGGGGAGCTGATCGGGCGTAGGCGACGAGGACATGGGCGGCTCCAGCGCGTGGCAACGACAAACGGCCTGCCTTCTAGCCCAGCTCCGAGGCTCTGGAAACAGAGACTTCGGTTCAGCGGCGCAGAAGTGCGGAGGCGCCCACCAGAATCCAGCCGATCATCAGCAGGATGCCCCCGGTGGGGGCCGCCATGGGCGCCAGGGCGACCCCGGAGAACGCCCGCCGGGAGAGATCGCCGCAGAACAGCGCGAGCCCGAGGACGAGCACGAAGCCGGCGAGCCGCGCGAAGCCGGGGCTGACGGCGCCGATCTGGGACAGGGCCACGAGGGCCAGAAGGGCCGGAGCGTGGAACAGCAGGAACTGGGCCGCGGTGGTGAGATTGCCCCCGGTCACATGCGCCGCCGCGGCCGACAGGCCGACACCCAGGAGCCCCGACACGGCCGCCAGGACGATCAGGATGCGTTCGGGCAGGCTCATTCCACGCCCCGTTCGTTCAGGAGCTGGGCGATCCCGGCGCGCAGCTCGGGAATGCCGGCGCCCGAGCGGCTGGAAGTGGGCATGATCACGGGATAGGCCGCGGCCCGCTTGGCGATCTTGCCGGCCGTGTCGGTGATGCGCTTCTCCAGCTCGCCCGCCTTCAGTTCGTCCGCCTTGGTCAGGACGACCTGATAGGAGACCGCGGCCTTGTCGAGGGTTTCGAGAACCCCCTCGTCGACCGGCTTGATGCCGTGGCGGGCGTCGATCAGCACGAAGACGCGGGCGAGGCTGGCGCGGCCGCGCAGATAGTCGTGAATCAGCTGCGTCCAGGCCTGGACCTTCTCCTTCTCGACCGCGGCATAGCCGTAGCCCGGCATGTCCACGAGGTGGAAGCGCCCGCCGATGTCGAAGAAGTTGAGCTGCTGGGTCCGGCCCGGGGTGTGGGACGTGCGAGCGAGGGTGTTTCGCCCCGTCAAGGCATTAACCAGGCTCGATTTTCCCACGTTCGAGCGGCCCGCGAAGGCGATCTCCACCTTCGTCATGGGCGGCAGGTTCTTCAGGGAGTTCGCAGCCCAGATGAAGTCCGCCTCGCCCGCGAAGAGTTTGCGGCCGGTTTCGAGAAAGGGGTCGGTTTCAGGTGCCATATCGCTCATGCGGATCCTTATCGACGCTCGAAGGCCGTTCATCAAGGCATTCGGTGCCGGTTCGCCGGCAGGCATCCTCTTTTGCGCGTCATTTCCAGAAAGGCTTCAGCGCCGGCAGGTCGCGGCCTGCGGCATCGGCCTTGGAGAGAAGCTTCTTCATCCGGCGCCTGGCATGATCCGGGTCCTGCTCCGCCAGGGAGGGGATCAGGGAGCTTCCGACCGCGATGTCGTTCATCGCGCCGAGGAGGTCCTGGAGTCTTTCGAGGGCCGAGAGCATGGCCTTCCGGCGCCGTTTGACCCCGCCCGACGTGAACAGCGGCGCGAAGAACTCGGAGCCGTAGCGCAGTTTCTTGATCCTGATCCGCAGCCTGTGTCTCCCCTCGTCGTCGAGATCCGCCAAATGTCCCGCCTGCCTGCGGATCTTCTTCCAGCGGCGCGAGAGCTCCTTCCGGGCGTGGTCCCGGGCCGGACGGGAGGTCGGGGAATCGTCGGACAGCCATTCGCCGGCCTCGATCCAGGCTGCGACCTTGAGGATCGCCTGCATGAAACGGGGGGATTCGAGCGCCTCCATGAGCGCCTCGTATGCGCGGGCACGATGGGCCTCGATCTCCTCTCGCTGGTCCTCCGGCAGGTCCGGACCGTCCGGATCGCTCAGCCTTTCGAGCAGGACGTCGAGGTCGCGGGCGGGGCCGAGGCACCTGCCCATCCACCGGAGATCCTGCGTGACCGCCTCGGTCTGCGGGCCGCCGAGCAGGTCCTTGAACAGCGACATCGCGGCCCGAAGCCGCCGAATGCCCACGCGCATCTGATGCACGGATTCCGGATCCCGCGTGCGGCGCAGGACGGCCTCGTTGAGCACCATCTGCGACAGGCACGACCGTGCGACGACCTGAAAGGCCTCGGCGCAGGAGGCATCCGGGTCCATCCCGATCTTGTCGGCGCGGGCGGGCTGCGGGGCGGCGCGGTCGAGAAGGCCGTAGCCCCGCTCGGACTTGGTGACGGGCGCAAGCCGCAGCGGCACCGCCTCCGAGAGATTCAGGGCCAGGGTGAAGAGGGAGGAGGGGTCGCCCTCCTTCAGCTCCAGCTCGAGCTCGGCAAAGCGCAGGGTTTGGCTGCCTGCCCGCGCCTTCGCGTCGTCGAGGGCGAGTTCCACCAGCGCAGCATCGTGGCGGACCATGAAGGCTCGCCGCTCCGTCTCGATGCTGAAGGCCGGCTTGATGCTCCCGCGAAGCGCCTCGTCCGCCGCGAAGGGGGCGAGGGGCGTGCCGGTCGCGGCATCGAAATCGATCGCACTGTCCTCCACGGGGCTTTCCCATTCGCTCCGGTCGAGGGCGAGACCTCGTGCCCCGTGCTCGGCCTTGATCGTCTGGACGTGGCGGCCGTTCCGGCGGCGGACCCGCAGGCTCAGCCCCGCATGGCGCAGGGCAAGGTCCGGCGTATCGAAGTAGACGGCATGAAGCTGGCCGCTCTGTTCCGGATCGGGTTGGGCCTGGGCCAGCAGGGGATGTTCGAGAAGGCGCGAGGTCTCGCCCGAGGCGACTTCCAGCTTGAGCTCGATCTCGCGCGGCGCTCCCCCGTCCTTGGGAGACCCGCCTGCCGCACCTTTGGACACGCTCATGAATCCAACCGCTCCGTCATTCCGACGATCCATATAGGACCGCGGCGACGGCATTGAAGGCGATGGCCTAAGCGGCGTTCCTGAGAGCCTCCAGATCTGCGCCGCGGATCGCATCGAGGTTGCGGGTGATCCGGTCGATCTCCCAATCCCACCAGCGGATGGAGAGAAGCTCCGCCACCACCTCGTCGGCGAACCGCTGCCGGACGACCTTGGCCGGATTGCCGCCGACGATGGCATAGGGCGGCACGTCGGCGACGACCACCGATTTCGCCGCCACGACGGCGCCGTCGCCGACGGTCACGCCGGGCATGATCGTCGCCTCGTGCCCGATCCAGACGTCGTTGCCGATGACGGTGTCGCCCTTGAAGCCCGCCTGGATCGTCGCCCAGTCGAAGCCTTCCTCCCAGCCGTGTCCGAAGATGTTGAACGGGTAGGTCGAGAACCCGGTCATGGCGTGGTTCGCGCCGTTCATGATGAAGGTGACGCCGGTGGCGATGGCGCAGAACCTGCCGATGACGAGCCGGTCCCCCATGAAGTCGTAATGGTGGAGCACGCACCGTTCCACGAAGGCTTCCGGGCCCTCCGGGTCGTCGTAATAGCTGAAGTCGCCAACCTCGATATTCGCCTGCCTGACGAAGGCCTTGAGGAAGCCGACCCGGGGATGTCCGGGAACCGGATGGGGCGTGAGAGGATCGGGTCCGGCGGCCGGCATCGTGATCTCCATGGCACAAAGAAAAATCCCCGGGACAGGGCCCGGGGATGATGTTCGCGGTCGGTGATCAGCCCTTGGCGGGGCTCTTCCTGTTGAACGTGCTGCGCAGGTTGTCCCAGAGTTCGATCTTCACGCCGTTGCGCTTCATGATGAAGGCCTGCTGGGTGACCGAGAGCAGGTTGTTCCAGGCCCAGTAGATCACGAGGCCGGCGGGGAACGAGCCCAGCATGAAGGTGAAGATCACCGGCATCCAGGCGAAGACCTGCTTCTGGACCGGGTCCGGCGGCTCCGGGTTCATCTTCATCTGCAGCCACATGGTGATGCCCATGATGATCGGCCACACGCCGATCATGAGGAACGAGCCCAGCACCGGGACGGCGCCCGGGTTGTAGGGCAGCAGACCGAACAGGTTGAAGATGGACGTCGGATCGGGAGCCGCGAGGTCGCGGATCCAGCCGAAGAACGGCGCATGGCGCATTTCGATGGTGACGAAGAGCACCTTGTAGAGCGCGAAGAAGACCGGGATCTGGATCAGGACCGGCCAGCAGCCGGCGACCGGATTGATCTTCTCCTTCTTGTAGAGCTCCATCAGCGCCTGCTGCTGCTTCATCTTGTCGTCGGCATAGCGCTCGCGGATCGAGGCCATCTCCGGCTGCACGGCCTTCATCTTCGCCATGGAGGCGTAGGACTTGTTCGCCAGCGGGAAGAAGATGAGCTTCAGGACCACCGTCACGAGCAGGATCGCGACGCCGAAATTGCCGAACAGGCGATAGAAGAAGTCGAGGACCTTAAAGAGCGGCTTGGTGATGAAGTAGAACCAGCCCCAGTCGATCAGGAGATCGAAATTCTTGATGTTGAGGGCTTCGCCGTAATTGTCGACGACGGCGACTTCCTTCGCGCCGGCGAAGAGCCGCTGGGTCACCTCGGTCGTGGCGCCGGGCGCCAGGGTCTGCGCAGCACCCAGCATGTTGGCCTGGTAGGTCTGGCCATTGGGCGCCTGCCGCATGGTGAAGGAGCCCTGATAGACCTGGGTCTGATCCGGGATGACGGCCGCGGCCCAGTACTTGTCGGTGATGCCGACGAAGCCGCCGGTGACGCTGTCCCACACCTTGCCGACGGTGTTCTGGCCCGGAACGGCCTCTTCCTTGTCGAGGTTCGCGTAGGTGTATTCCTGCAGGCCCTGGTCGCCCAGGACGCCGATCAAGCCCTCGTGCAGCACGTAATAGCCGAGCGTCGTCGGCTTGCCGTGGCGGGAAACGAGGCCGTAGGGATGCAGGGTCACGGCGGCGGAGCCGCGGTTCTCCACCTCGTTCTTCACGGTAAACATGGACTTTTCGTCCACGGAGACGATGCGGCGGAACACGAGGCCCTGGCCGTTGTCCCAGGTGAGGGTCACGGGCGAGGAGGGGGTCAGGGTCTGCTTGTCGGCGGTCCAGATCGTGTCCGGTCCCGGGAGCGGGCCCGCCTGCGTGCCGACCCAGCCGAAATCCGCATAATAGGGGTTCGGGCTGCCGGAGGGCGAGAACAGCACGATGTTCGGGCTGCGAGGATCGACCGTCTCGCGGTAGTGCTTGAGCGCCACGTCGTCGACGCGACCGCCGCGCAGGTTGATCGAGCCAGCGATGGACGGGGTGTCGATGGCGACGCGCGGCGAGCGGGCAAGCGCAGCCTCGCGGGACTCGACTACCGGCGCCACCGGAGCGCCGGGAACGGTTCCCGGAACGGGAGCGGAGGGCCCGCCGGCCTGGCTCGGGGTCGGGGCGGTCGGGTTGACCTGCGTGGATTGCTGCTGCTGGTTCGCGAGACGCTGTCTC
The DNA here is from genome assembly GCF_042650665.1 of Microvirga sp. GCM10011540. Classification (NCBI taxonomy): domain Bacteria; kingdom Pseudomonadati; phylum Pseudomonadota; class Alphaproteobacteria; order Hyphomicrobiales; family Methylobacteriaceae; genus Microvirga; species Microvirga sp. GCM10011540. The sequence continues at coordinate 11,805 of NZ_JBHSBQ010000024.1, forward strand.
TCAGCCTCGGGAGCGGCGAAAAAGTACTGCCAACCGATCAAAACCGCCACCGACAGCACGATGGCTACGATGAGGTTTCTGTTATCTTCACGCATGGGAATGTCCGCGACGCTCGCCGTTGGAGGGAGGTGAGGAGGAAACTGAACGATCCGGGGGCCGCGCACTCTTCGGCTTGGTTACAACCCGTAATGCACGCCGAAGGTCGTCGACGAGCACATCGTAATCAGCGGTCAGGATGTCGCGGCGTCCGATGATCACGACATCCATGTTGGTGCCGGCAAAGCCTTCGCCCGCTTCCTGGCAGACGCTGCGAAGCCGGCGCTTGATCCGGTTGCGTTCCGTGGCATGGCCGACCCGCTTCGTCACCGTGAGGCCGAAGCGCAGGCCAAGAGCCAGATCGTCGCGCGGACGGCCCTGGACCGTCATCCGTTCCGTATGAAAGCGGCGGCCAGAGGCCGCCGCGACGAAGTCAGGTCGTTTCGTCAGGCGCCCGATCAAGCCTGCGCGTGACCCGCGCACCGGGCAGTCCTTACCGCTGCTTACGCCGAAAGGCGCTTGCGGCCATGGGCGCGGCGAGCAGCAATGACCTTGCGGCCGCCCTTGGTCGCCATGCGCGCACGGAAGCCGTGGCGGCGCTTGCGAACCAGCTTGCTCGGTTGATACGTCCTCTTCACGGCACTTCTCCGATCGAATGGGGCTGCGCTGCCTCAAGGCTCGCGCCCGTCTGAAATCCTTGGGGTTTCCCCCGAAACTGTCTCGAAAAAACGATCAGCGCCCAAGAAGAGCGCTGTCAGCTTGCGGGCTTATGACGGAAGGATGGGCCAAAGTCAACGCCGGTCCCGTCTTTTCGGAAGCGAAACCCGGGACCCTCACGGCGGTTTGAGGGCGGTTTGGGCTTGGCCTTGTCGGGCGCTACATAGTAGGGCGGTCATTCAGGAGCAAGCGTGGCAGAAGACGGAAAAAATCGCGAGGATTCCGATCCGGGGTTCAGCCCCTGGCGTTTCCTGCCGCTGGCGCTGGTCGTGATCGCCGTCGCGGCCATTTTCGCCACGGGGCTCCACCGCTCCCTGACCTTCGAGGCCTTCATCGACTACCAGGGCCGTCTCGAACAGATGGTCGCGGCTCACCGCCTGAAGATGCTCGGGCTTTATGTTCTCGTCTATGTGGGGGCGGTCACGCTCTCTCTGCCCGTATCCGCCTTCCTGACGGCGATCGGCGGCTATCTCTTCGGCTATGTCGTGGGGACCGGGGCCGCGGCGGTCTCGGCCACCCTTGGGGCCACGAGCATCTTCCTGATCGCCCGGACCTCCCTGGGGCAGCCGCTCCTCAACCGCGCAGGCCCGAGGATCCGGAGCCTTGCGGATGGCTTCCGGAAGCGGGCCTTCTCCTATCTGCTGTTCCTTCGCCTCATGCCGGTCGTGCCGTTCTGGCTGACCAACCTCGCGGCGGCGTTCTGCGGCATCGGCCTGAGGAAGTTCGTTCTCGCCACCCAGATCGGCATGCTCCCGGCATCCTTTGCCTTCGCCTTTGCCGGATCGGGTCTCGAAGAGGTGATCGAAGTGCAGGCGCGGGCCCGCGCGCAATGCCTCGCGGGAGGCGGGGGCGCCTGCGCGGTGGACTTCGACGTCAAGAGCCTTCTGACGACCGAACTGATGATCGCGCTCGGGGTGCTGAGCGTGCTGGCGCTTGCGCCGATTCTCTACAAACGCCTGCAGGAGCGCCGGACCAGGGGGACGACGGGTGAAGAAAACGTACAAGCTTAGCCGTGAGCCCGAGGTGCTCAGGCCGGATCTCTGCATCATCGGCGCCGGCTCGGCGGGCCTGTCGGTCGCCGCCATCGCCGCCTCCTTCGGAGCGTCCGTCGTGCTCGTCGAGAAGAGCCGCATGGGCGGGGAATGCCTCAATGTCGGCTGCGTGCCCTCGAAGGCGCTGATCGCCGCCGCCCAGCAGGCTCATGCCTTTCGCCATGCCGAACGCTTTGGCATCGGCTCGGGAGACGATCCGGCCGTCGATTTCGCCAAGGTCCACCGGCACGTAAAGGATGTGATCGCCGCCATCGCACCCATGGATTCCGTGGAGCGCTACACCGCCATGGGCGTGCAGGTGATCCAGGCGGAGGCGAGCTTCACGGACGGCCGCACGGTGACGGCCGGAGGCAAGACGATCCAGGCCCGGCGCTTCGTGATCGCCTCCGGCTCCCGGCCGGCCGTCCCGCCGATCCCGGGCCTCGACAGGGTTTCGTATTTCACCAACGACACGATCTTCGATCTCGCCGAGAAGCCGGAGCACCTCGTCGTCATCGGCGGAGGCGCCATTGGGGTCGAACTCGCCCAGGCCTACCGGCGCCTGGGCGCAAGGGTCACGGTTCTCGAGGCGGGCGAGCGCATTCTGAGCCGGGAAGACCCGGAAATGGCCGCCGTCGTGGAGCGTGCCCTCAGACGGGAGGGTGTCGCTCTTCGGGTCGGCAGCGCCATTGCCCGGATCGAACCGCGCCCGGATTCCCGTTTCGCGGTCGTGATCGAGGAAGGCGAGAGCGTCGAGGGCAGTCACCTGCTCGTGGCGACCGGCCGCCAAGCCGTCACCGAGGGGCTCGGCCTCGAGGCCGCCGGGGTCGGGTCGGATCCCACCGGGATCCTCGTGGGGCGGGACCTGAAGACCTCGAACGCCAGGATCTATGCCATCGGCGACTGCGTCGGCGGCGACGGCGCGATGGGGCGCTTCACCCATGCGGCGAATCACCAGGCCGGGCTCGTGATCCGCAACGCCCTGTTCCGGCTGCCGATCCGCTGGAGCCGGGCTCCTATCCCCCGCGTGACCTATACCGACCCGGAGCTGGCCGCCGTGGGGCTGACGGAGGAGGAGGCGAAGGCCGCCCACAAGGCCATCCGCATCCTGCGCTGGAGCTTTGCCGACAACGACCGGGCGCGGGCGGAGGGGGCCACGGAGGGGCACGTGAAGGCCGTCGTGACGCCGCGGGGCCGAATTCTGGGCTGCGCCATTGCAGGGCGCCATGCCGGCGAACTCATCATGCCGTGGGTCATGGCGCTGTCGAAGGGGTCCAAGGTTTCGGAATTGGCCGGTTTGGTCTATCCCTATCCCACTCTCTCCGAGGTGACGAAGGGTGCTGCAGTGGAGTTCTTGAAGCCTTCGACACAGAATCCGTGGTTGCGGCGGCTGATCGGCCTCGTCCGCCGCTTGGGGTGAGAGCTGAATGCGCATGGAGCAGCCGCATCCGGTGAGATGGCGCCTCTGGAGTCACTTCGGACTCTCGGCGCGCCTGCTCCTTTTGACCATTCTGTTCGTCATGATCGCGGAGGTGCTGATCTATGTGCCCTCCATCGCCAATTACCGCCTGACCTGGCTCAACGACCGGCTGGCCGCGGCGCAGATCGCGGCCCTCGTTCTCGATGCGGCGCCGGAGGAGGGGATTTCGGAGGAGCTGGAAATGCGGCTCCTCGACGGTGTCGGAGCAAGAGCCATCGCGCTCCGGGCCGGCGGGCGGAGAAGCCTGCTCGCCGCCGGCGACGTGCCCGCCGAGGTCGAGAAGAGCGTCGATCTGCGGACGGTGCGGTGGAGCGATCTGGTCCGGGACGCCTTTCACGACCTCTTCTTCGCCAGCGACCAGCCGATCCGGGTCATCGGGTCCGGAATGGGCGTGGATTTCGTGGAGCTCATTCTCGATCCGCGTCCCTTGCGCGCGGCCATGCTCGACGTGTCGCGCAACATCCTGCTCCTCTCGCTGCTGATCTCCGCCATCACGGCATCCTTCGTCTATCTCACGCTGCAATGGGTCATCGTGCGCCCCGTGCGGCGTCTCACCGGCAATATCGCCGAGTTCTCCGGCCATCCGGAGGATGCCTCGCGGGTGATCAAGCCGACGAATCGCGCGGACGAGATCGGGCTCGCGGAGCAGGCGCTCGCCCGCATGGAGACGACGCTCGCGGACGAGCTGCGCCAGAAGCGGCGCCTGGCCCAGCTCGGCCTCGCGGTCAGCAAGATCAATCACGAGCTGAGAAACATGCTCACGACGGCCCAGCTCCTGACGGACCGGCTCGACCGCGGGCGCGGCAACGACGAAGCGGTGCAGCGGATCGCGCCGCGCCTCGTGGCGACCCTCGACCGGGCCATCGCCTTCTGCGAATCGACCTTGGCCTATGGGCGGGCCACGGAGCATCTGCCGCAGCGCCGTCTCATTCCGCTGGCTCCCGTGATCGACGACCTGGCGCACCTGACCGATCTGGCCCCGGAGGTCGGCATCGGCTTCGACGCCGAGGTGCCCGAGGATCTGATGGTGGATGCGGATCCCGACCAGCTGTCCCGCATCCTGGTGAACCTGATCCGCAATGCGGTACAGGCCCTCAGCCAGACGGGCGCGGTCGAGGGACATCCGTGCGTCAAGGTGAAGGCCGCCCGCGAGGGCAGGAGCGTCACCATCCTGGTCGAGGACAACGGCCCCGGAATTCCGGAGCGCATCCGCGGGGATCTCTTCACGCCCTTCCAGGGCTCGGCGCGCAAGGGCGGAGCAGGGCTCGGCCTCTCCATCGCATCCGAACTCGTCGGCCTTCACGGCGGCGCGATCGCTCTCGACCCGGTCCGGATCGGCACCCGGTTCAGGATCACGATCCCGGATCGAGACGCGCCGGAAGAGACAGTTTGAAGGAACGTGCAGATCTTTTCACAATCGGGCTTGCCAACAGCGTCAGAACCCTTTAAGTCAGCCGCCTCAGCCGATGTTGCTCCCCGCGAGCAACTGCTGAAAAAGCGCCCGTAGCTCAGCTGGATAGAGCACCAGACTACGAATCTGGGGGTCAGAGGTTCGAATCCTTTCGGGCGCGCCATTTCCTTACGAAGCCGGGCATAATGAGCCTGGCTGATACGTCCTCCCGATCAGCAGCATCAACGACCGGTTCCTTGGGAGCGCGGATCGCGATTCGATCCGAACCGATTCACATCCATTCCTGAACGGATACCGCCGGAGCCGCAGGCACGCGCGACGCGAATCGCCTTCGGCCAAGCGCGCCGCGGTTCCGCTGACGCACGCCGAATGCAGTTAGTCCGCCTCGCGCCTGACTTGCCCCACCCGGTTCAACACCTCTCGGGGAATGCCGTAATCCTTCACGACAGCCTCCCAGTTCCGGAGCCCGCAGAGCTCCCGCTGGATCATGAAGGCCCAGACCCGGTCAGCGGCCTCGTCCAGCAATGCACGACGGCGATGGTTCCCGTCCGGTCCATGCTCCCCGGCATCGAAGGTCCTCAACGCCGCAAGAGCCTGCTCGACCTGGCCGCTCAAGCTCCCCAAAGCGTGTGCCTTCTGCTCGCGAAGCTCGTAATCGAGCACGTTCCAGCCGTTCTCCGGCTGGAGGCCGGTCGAGAGGCTCTGGGGAATGCGAACTGCCATTTCGTGTCTCCGCAAGGCGTGGCAACGCGAGGAAGATGGTGTCGCCGTCTTCACGGGTGAACGCGACACCCTGGCGCAACTCCCCGCAGAGGTCGAGCCTATGCCGACGCGCCCGGCTGCGAGAAGACGCGACCTGCTCCGGCTCATCGGCCACGAGCAGATCGTGCATGGCCTGGCGGAGCTTTCGCCGGATCGATCGGTGCCTTGTCACATCCCTGTCAGCCACGACCGCTAGAGCACCAAATCATCATGCAGCGCTACTTCTTCGACATCACCGACGGGAAACGCTCCTATCCGGATCCGCTGGGCATCGAGCTGCCGGGCCCCATCGCGGCCCGACAGCACGCGCTCGACGATGCGCGCGCCCTGTTGGAGAGCTGGATGGTCCGAAGCGCCTTGCCGTGGCGCATCGAGGTTCATGACGCCAGTGGCGCCGTCATCTGCGTCGTCAGGCTCGCAGAGGCTGCGGTCTCCGAGGCAAAGCCGCTCTTCTGCGACGACGAGGAACTGGCGGAGGTTGCGTTCATCGCCTCATCGGATCTGTCCCGGCCCTACGTCTAGATCCGTTTCCACTTGCGTGGAATTGGAGCCGAACGCTCCGCGAGCCGGCGCGTCATGGTTGCGTCATGCAAGCTTCAACGCATCGTCATTCGGCCTTCCTATCGATGCCCGGTCATTGCCGATTCTCACGGCGACGGAGAGGCGCATCGTCAAGGCACCGAGCCTTCCGTCCTTCATGCCGGTCCGACACGTGGGCGCGCCTTCGCGCGTTGCAGCAGCGCCGGCGGCATCGCGGACGGACCTGTGTCGATGCCTTGCGCCTCCGAAGACCCGGACGGCGCCGGCGGTCGCGGCCTGACATCGCCGTCGCCCTGGCCTAGCATGGGAGCGTCGCGGCCGACGGGTCGCGGCGCTCCGACGTTTCTTCAACAACCAGTCGGTCCCTCAGCATTCCAATGTCCTCTCGCTATGCCCTCTATTTCACGCCGCCTCCCGGTTCGGAACTCGCCGGGCTCGGCGCAGCCGTTCTCGGTTACGATTGCCATTCGGGCGAGTTCGTCGCCCAGCCGCCCCTGCGGGGCATCGACCCGGAGGAACTTCGCACGCATACGGCCGAACCGCGCCGCTATGGATTCCACGGCACGCTCAAGGCGCCGTTTTCCCTGAAAGAGGGGGCGAGTCTCGATGATCTCAAGAACGCGGTTCGCGACTTCGCGTCCGACCACCGGACCTTTGCGGCAGGGACGCTCTCACCGCGCCCGCTCGGCCGCTTCATCGCCTTGACCCTCGACATGCCGTCCGTCGAACTGTCCCTGTTCGCGGCCGAGTGCGTCGCGGCGCTCGACGGGTTTCGCGCCCCGCTCAGCGAGAGGGATCTCCAGCGCCGCGAGGCCGCCAATCTTTCGGCCCGGCAGCGGAGCCTGCTGATGCGGTGGGGATATCCTTACGTGTTCGACCAGTTCCGCTTCCACATGACGCTGACGGGTCCGCTGCCGCAGGAGCGCGTGGGAGCGTGGCTCGAGAGCCTCGAACACCGGATGGGTGAGGAAAGAACGCTTCTGATGGATTCGATCACTCTCCTGGAGCAGGCGGGCCCGGACGAACCATTCCGCGTCGTGTCGCGCATCGGCCTCGGAGGACAGGAATGAGCGCCAAACAGCTTTCCGAGACTCCGACCGTCGATCCCACCGCCCGGCTGCGCGACTGCCGTCTCGGGCGCTATACGGAGGTGGGCGCCAGGACGACGATGGTCGAGACGACCCTCGGCGACTATTCCTACATCGTCCACGACGGCGAGACGGCGTACACGACCATCGGCAAGTTCTGCTCGATCGCCTCCCATGTGAGGATCAATCCCGGCAATCACCCGATGTGGCGGGCGAGCCAGGCGCATTTCTCCTATCGCTCGCGGCAATACTGGCCGGAGGAGGCGGACGACGAGGCTTTCTTCGAGTGGCGCAGGTCCCATCCCGTCGTCATCGGCCACGACGTCTGGATCGGCCACGGGGTCGTCATTCTTCCGGGCCGGACCATCGGTACCGGCGCAATCATCGGGGCCGGGGCCATCGTGACCCGCGACGTCGCGCCCTACACGATCGTGGGCGGCAATCCGGCCAGGGTCATTCGGCGCCGGTTCGACGAGAGCGTCTCGGAGAGGCTGCAGGAACTGGCCTGGTGGGACTGGGACCACGAACGCCTGCGACGGGGTCTCCGCGATTTCCGCGAGCTGTCGGTCGAGGCGTTTCTAGACCGATACGAAGGAACGTAGCGAATGTCATTCGAGCGTCGTGTAACGGTCATTGGGCTTTCATTCGGGATGGCTACATCGGCCTCAACACACGAGGTGAAGCCATGCTCATCATTGACGGTCTGTCGCGGCGGTTCGGCCCCAAGATCGCGGTCGATCAGGTCAGCCTGACCATTCAGCCCGGCTCCTTCGTCGGCGTCATCGGACGCTCCGGCGCGGGAAAATCGACGCTCCTTCGGCTCGTCAACCGGCTGATCGACCCCTCGTCCGGACGGATCGTCTTCGACGGGGCGAACGTCTCGGATCTTCGTGGACAGGATCTCCGCGACTGGCGTGCGCGTTGCGCCATGATCTTCCAGCAGTTCAACCTCGTCGGCCGTCTCGACGTTCTCACCAACGTGATGATGGGCCGGCTCAACCGGATCCCGAGCCACCGCTCGCTGCTGAAGCTGTGGAGCGAAGAAGACAAGGCCATCGCCCTGTCGGCGCTGGAGCAGTTCGACATGGCGGGGCTCGCGGCACAGCGGGCCGAACAGCTTTCGGGCGGACAGCAGCAGCGCGTCGCGATTGCGCGCGCCCTGGTGCAGCAGCCCGACATCATCCTGGCCGACGAGCCGATCGCCTCGCTCGACCCCCGCAACACCCGCCTCGTGATGGATGCGCTCGCGCGCATCAATCGCGAGTACGGCATCACCGTTCTGTGCAACCTCCATTCCCTCGATCTGGCGCGCACCTATTGCGACCGACTCGTCGGCATGGCGGAAGGTCGGGTGGTCTTCGACGGCGGCCCGAGCGACCTCACCGACGACGTGAGCCGCCAGCTCTACGGCCTGGAAGCGGGCGACGTGGTCGATGTGGAGCTGGACGTCGAGGTCGCGCCGCGCGGCCGAGTTCCCGCCTACGCGGCCTGAACCGTAACCCGGCGCGGCTGCCCGGGACCTTCCTTTCATTCTCTCGAACGTACACCAAGGAGACTGTCGTCATGATCACTCGTCGCCTCATGCTCGGCGCGGCCGCCGCGCTCACCCTTTCGGGAGCGGCCCAGGCGCAGGACTGGAAGTCCCAATATCCGGAACTCGTCTACGCCATCATCCCGGCCGAGAACGCCTCCGGCGTGACGGACCGCTGGACGCCGTTCGTCAATTATCTCTCGAAGGAGCTCGGCACGAAGGTCACGCTGCGCATCGCCAACGACTACGCGGCCGTCATCGAAGGCCAGCGCTCGGGCAACATCCACATCGCCCAGTACGGCCCGGCCTCCTACGCCCGCGCCTATGTGACCGGCGCCAAGATCGAGCCCTTCGCCATCGAGACCAATCTGGACGGCACCAAGGGCTATCACTCGGTCCTGTGGGTGAAGGCCGGCTCCCCCTACAAGGAGATCGGGGACCTCAAGGGCAAGAACCTGTGCCTCGTCGATCCCAACTCCACTTCGGGCAACAACGTGCCGCGCTTCGCCATGAACAAGATGGGCATCAAGCCCGAGGAGTTCTTCAGCAAGGTCGTCTATGCCGGCAGCCATGAGAATGCGGTTATCGGGGTTCAGCAGGGCACCTGCGATGCGGCCTTCAACTGGTGGAACGACGAGAACGAGTCCAACCTCCAGCGCATGGCCCGCAAGGAGATGGTCAAGGCGGACGACTTCCGGATGATCTTCAAGTCCGACCAGATCGTGAACTCGCCCTTCGCGTACCTGACGGATCTCCCGGCCGACCTGAAGGCCAAGATCAAGCAGGCCGTGCTCGAGATGCCGAAGAGGGATCCCGAGGCCTTCAAGAAGATCTACGACGGCAAGCAGGGTCCCTGGGATTCGGTCGACCACAAGGCTTACGAGCCGATCGTCGAGCTCATCGGCTTCGTCGACTCGCTCCGCAAGCGCTCCTGACCTCTCGCGATGTTTCAAAGCGGCCCGCTCGTTCGAGCGGGCCGCCTTTTCTGAACGGATCCCATGGCCACATCATTCTCACGTCTGCCGGACGACAGGCTCGCGCCATACGCCCGGGCCTACGACGATGCGAACAGGAAGAAGCGTGTCCAGGCCATTCTCTTTTTGGGCATCGTCGCCGGCCTGACGCTCCTCTCGGGTGCGGTCGCCGAGGTCGACCTCTTCAAGCTGTTCGGAAACCTCGGCAATTTCTTCAGCTATTTCGACCGCATCCTCACCTTCGACAGCGGGCCGATGGTGGGCCGCCGGGTCTGGACGGATCCGTCCGAGTGGCTCTGGGGCCTCGGCAAGTGGCTGAGCCTTCTCGGCGACACGATCCTGATCGCCTATCTCGGGACGATGCTGGGAGCCATCGGGGCATTCCTGCTCTGCTTCTCCGCCTCGACCAACCTGATGCCGAACGCCTGGTTGCGGGGCCTCGTGAAGCGCGTCTTCGAGTTCTGCCGCACGGTCCCCGAGATCGTCTTCGCGCTCATCTTCATCATTGCTTTCGGGCTCGGCCCCGTGCCGGGCGTTCTCGCGATCGCCATTCACACGATGGGAGCGCTCGGCAAGCTCTTCGCCGAGGTCGTCGAGAACATCGACATGAAGCCGGTCGAGGGGTGCACGGCGACGGGCGCGGGCTTCAGCGACACGATCCGCTTCGCAGTCGTCCCGCAGGTTCTGTCGAACTTCGCGAGCTACACGCTCCTGCGGTTCGAGATCAATGTCCGCGGCGCATCGGTGATGGGCTTCGTCGGAGCGGGCGGAATCGGCCAAGACCTGATCGAGGCGATCCGGAAATTCTATTATGCCGACGTTTCCGCGCTCCTTCTCCTGATCATCCTGACCGTCGTGCTGATCGACCTGGGCACCGAGCGCCTGCGCCATGCCCTCATCAGCCGGGAGGAACGGCCATGAATCGATCCCCGAAGCTCGCGGTGCAGGACCTGCACGCCCTGAAGTCGCGGCACGCGGCCGTCTTCGCGCCATCTTGGACGACACGGTCGGCGACGATCGCGACGGTTGCGGTTCTGGCCGGTCTCTTCGTCTTCGGCTTCTGGCGCCTGGACTTCTCGTTTGCCAAGCTGGTGTCCGGCATCGGGCAGCTGGGCGTCCTGATCTGGCTCATGATCCCGCCCGATCCGGGCAGCTGGGCGCGCTTCGTCACATTCCTGGGCGCTCTTGCGGAGACGGTCGCCATCGCCTTCCTCGGAACGCTGCTCGCGGCACTGATCGCCTTCCCGATCGGTTTCGTGGCGGCGCGGAACACCACGGTCAACCGCATCGTCCGCTTCGCGTCGCGTCGGGTTCTCGACGGCATCCGCGGCATCGACACGCTGATCTGGGCGCTGCTGTGGATCAACGTGGTCGGGCTCGGCCCCTTCGCCGGAGTGCTCGCCATCATGACGGCCGATATCGGCACCTTCGGCAAGCTCTTCTCGGAGGCGATCGAGGCGGCCGACAGGAAGCCGGTCGAGGGGATCGTCTCGACAGGCGGCGCACGGCTGCACCAGATCCGGTTCGGAGTGCTGCCGCAGGTCCTGCCGGTGATTGCCGGGCAGGTTCTCTATTTCTTCGAGTCGAACACCCGGTCGAGCACGATCATCGGCATCGTCGGCGCCGGGGGCATCGGCCTCCACCTCGCGGAGCAGATCCGCACGCTCGAATGGCAGGCGGTGTCGTTCCTCGTGATCATGATCCTGATCACGGTCGCGGTGATCGACGCGGTTTCGGTGCGGCTGCGTTCGGCCATCATCGGCCGGCCGCAGCGCGCTGCCGCATGACGCAAGTCAGGGCTCTATGACGAGGTCGACCCTGTCGGCCGCGAAGAGGGAGCGGGTCGCCTGGATCCGCTGACCGCGCTGGTTCACGTTGACGCTGTCGATCACGAGCACCACGCGCCCGACGGCGAGATCGAGATGGGCCGCCTCGTCGGCGGTCGCGGTCCGGGCGGAAATGCGCGTCGAGAGCCGGGAGTAGTCGGACACCGCGTGCCGCGCATAGGCCCGGGTCAGCGAGCCCGTCCGTCGGTAGGTCTCGTCGAGACCGGCGAAGCGCGGAAGCGGCAGCCAGGTCCGCGCCACCGAGATCGGGACCTCGTCCGCCCGATGGAGGGTAACGAGTTGCAGAACCGGTGCGCCGATCTTCACGCCGAGAGCCTCGGCGACCTCCGGGTTCGCCTCGGCCTCGGCCGAGTGGATCAGTTCGCCCCGGGCCTCGCGCCCGACGCGGGCCATGGCCTCCGAGAACCGGGTCTTCGGGCCGATGGGATAATGGAGGGGCTTGGCTTCCACGAAGGTGCCGCCGCCCTGCGTCGCACGCACGAGACCGCGCTCGGACAAGGCCGCCACGGCCCGACGCACCGTGTGGCGGTTGACGCCGAAGCGCTCCGCGAACTGCGTCTCGCTCGGCAGCTTTTCGCCCGGCCCGTAGCGGCCCTCCGCAATGGCTGCCTCGATGCTGTCGGCGATCTGCCGCCATGCCGTCAGACCGGCGCCGCGACGAAGCGGCTGAGGGTCCTGAAGGGGTCTGTCCGTCATAAAAGCTTCATGCCTCCATGTTGTATATACGTATATACAACTAGACGAGATCTCTGCCAATGAGGATCGCACCCATGGCTCCTTCCCAATCCGCTTCTCCACCGCCCGAGCTCCCGCGCGACCCCATGGTCGCGCGCCGGCAGACCGTCATGGCCCTCTGCGCCGACGGAACCCTAGACGATCTCGAGGCGGTGATGGACGCCCTCGCCTACGAGGGGGCCGTGGAGGATCTCCGCCGTCCGGAAACGGGACTCGTCATGGTCCGCGGCCGGATGGGCGGCGACGGCAATCCGTTCAATTTCGGCGAGGCGACCGTCACCCGCGCGGCCGTTCGGCTTCAGAGCGGAGAGACCGGCTTCGCCTACCAACTGGGGCGCGACGTGAAGAAAGCCCGGCTCGCCGCGATCCTCGACGCCCTGGTGCAGAACCCGCGATATAGCCGCGAGGTCGAGCGCGCCATGGACCCTCTTCGCATCCGCCTGGCCGGGGAACGCAGCACGTGCGAACGCCGGACCGCGGCCACGCGGGTCAACTTCTTCACGATGGTCCGGGGAGAAGACCAATGACAGCGCTCGCGCACGGTTTCGGCGATCCGGTGACCGAGGCTCAGCAGGTGTTTCATGCGGCCATGAACGCCCTCGCGCGGCCAGGTCGTCCTCAGCCCCTGACGAGCGGCCTCGAGCCGCCCCGGCCGATGACTCCGGAACTGGCCGCCATCGCCCTTGCTCTTGCGGATCATGAAGCCCCGATCTGGCTCGACCCTGCGCTCGCGGCCGCTTCGGGTGCCGCCGATTTCCTACGCTTCCATACCGGTGCGGCCGTGGTGGCGGATCCCGGCCGAGCGGCCTTCGCGCTCATCGCCGATCCCGGAATGCCGCTGCCCGTCGAGCAGTTCGCACTCGGCACGGCCGAGTTCCCGGACCGCTCCACGACTCTCGTCATCGCCGTGGAGGATCTCTCCGACGCGAACGGCTGGGTCTTGCGCGGACCTGGAATCGCGGACCGCCAGAGCCTGCTGGCGGCGCCGTGGCCCCATGACCTCGCCGACATCGTCCGGCTCAACAGCGCCGTCTTCCCCCGCGGGTTGGACGTGCTGCTCGCCGCGCCCGGGCGGATCGTCGGCCTGCCGCGCTCCACGCGCTTCGTCGAGGAGATCTGACCATGTATGTAGCCGTCAAAGGTGGCGAGGCCGCCATCGACAATGCGCACCGGCTCCTCGCCCATGAGCGGCGTGGCGATCCGTCGGTGCCCGAACTGTCCGTGACGCAGGTTTCCGAGCAGCTCGGCCTGCTCGTCGACCGCGTGATGACGGAGGGATCGCTCTACGACCGGGCTCTTGCGGCGCTCGCCCTCAAGCAGGCACGGGGCGATCTGATCGAGGCGGTGTTCCTCGTCCGCGCCTTCCGGACGACGCTCCCCCGCTTCGGTTACTCGCAGCCCGTCGACACGGCCCGCATGGAGATCCGCCGCCGGATCTCCGCCACCTACAAGGACCTGCCGGGCGGGCAGGTGCTGGGCCCGACTTTCGATTACACCCACCGCCTGCTCGATTTCATGCTGGAGGCGAACGGCGAGCCACCGCAGCCGCCGGCGGAAGCCGATGCCGGTGCGGCGGAAGGCGACATGCCGCGCGTGACGGACCTTCTCGATGCGGAAGGGCTGATCGAGCCTTCGAGCGCGTCGGATTGCGACACGGTCGGCGACCTCACGCGGGAACCCCTGACCTTCCCGGCGGATCGCGACCTGCGCCTGCAGGCGCTGGCGCGGGGCGACGAAGGCTTCATCCTGGCCCTCGGCTACTCGACCCAGCGCGGCTATGGCCGCACGCATCCGTTCGTCAGCGAGGTTCGGGTCGGCGAGGTGGCGGTCGAACTCGTGCCGGAGGAGATCGGTTTCGCGGTTCCGCTCGGTCGCCTGACCGTGACGGAGTGCCAGATGGTCAACCAGTTCAAGGGCAGCGCCGCCACGCCGCCGCAGTTCACACGCGGCTACGGCCTCGTCTTCGGCCAGAGCGAGCGCAAGGCCATGGCCATGTCCCTGGTCGACCGCAGCCTGCGGGCCCGCGAACTCGGGGAGGATGCGGTCGCTCCCGCGCAGGACGAGGAGTTCGTGCTCTCCCATGCCGACAACCTTCAGGCGACGGGCTTCGTCGAGCACCTGAAACTGCCCCATTACGTCGATTTCCAGGCGGAACTCGATCTCGTGCGCCGCATGCGCGCCGAGCATGAGGCCAATCATCCCTATCCTCTGTCGGAGGCCGCAGAATGACCGCGCAATCGGCAACGCATACCGCCCCGGAGACCGGTTACAACTTCGCCTATCTGGACGAACAGACCAAGCGCATGATCCGCCGGGCAATCCTGAAGGCCATTGCGGTTCCGGGATACCAGGTGCCCTTCGCGTCGCGCGAGATGCCCATGCCCTACGGCTGGGGAACGGGCGGCGTGCAGGTGACTGCGTCGATCCTCGGCCCGGACGACGTGCTCAAGGTGATCGACCAGGGTTCGGACGACACCACGAATGCGGTGTCGATCCGGAAGTTCTTCAAGCGCACCGCTGGCGTCAGAACCACAACCCGCACGGGGGAGGCGACCGTCATCCAGACCCGCCACCGCATCCCGGAGCAGCCGCTGGGCGAGGGGCAGGTGATCGTCTACCAGGTGCCGATCCCGGAGCCCCTGCGCTTCCTCGAGCCGCGCGAAACCGAAACGCGCAAGCTCCACGCGCTCGCGGAATACGGCCTCATGCACGTGAAGCTGTACGAGGACATCGCGCGGCATGGCCATATCGCCACGACCTACGCCTATCCGGTCGAGGTTGCCGGGCGCTACATCATGGACCCGTCGCCGACACCGAAATTCGACAATCCGAAGATGCACATGATGGCTGGGCTGCAGCTCTTCGGCGCCGGCCGGGAGAAGCGCATCTATGCCATCCCGCCTTATACGCAGGTGCGAAGTCTCGATTTCGAGGATCATCCGTTCCGCATCCAGACATTCAGCCACCCCTGCGCCCTCTGCGCGGCCGAAGGGGTCTATCTCGACGAGGTCGTCATGGACGATCGCGGCGGGCGGATGTTCGTCTGCTCCGATACCGATTCCTGCGAGGAGCGGCGCGAACAGGGCCACCGGGGGGCCATGCTGGCCGACACCCCCGCAGCCCTCAAGGGGGAGAGCTCCCATGTCTGATACACCGCTGCTTTCCGTCTCGGGGCTGACCAAGCACTTCGGCCACCGGATCGGCTGCGCCGACGTTTCCTTCGACCTGTACGAAGGCGAGGTGCTCGCCATCGTGGGCGAATCCGGCTCCGGCAAGTCCACGCTCCTCAACCTTCTCGCGACGGAGCTGTCGCCGACCCGAGGCGGCATTCGCTACCGCATGCGTGACGGTGCCATGAGAGACCTTCTCGCGATGAGCGAGGCCGAGCGGCGCTTTCTTCTCAGAACCGACTGGGGTTTCGTCCGGCAGGACGCGACGCACGGGTTGCGGATGAACGTCTCCGCAGGCGGCAACGTGGGCGAGCGCCTCATGGCGGTCGGCCAGCGTCACTACGGTCGGATCCGCGGCACCGCCTTCGACTGGCTCGAACGCGTCGAGATCGAGACGGACCGGATCGACGATACGCCGAAGGCATTCTCCGGCGGGATGCGCCAGCGCCTTCAGATCGCCCGCAACCTCGTCACCCATCCTCGGCTCGTGTTCATGGACGAGCCGACTTCCGGCCTCGACGTCTCCGTCCAGGCCCGCCTGCTCGACCTCATCCGCAACCTCGTCAGCGAACTGGGCCTGGCGGTGATCATCGTGACCCACGATCTGGCCGTGGCAAGGCTGCTGTCGCACCGGGTGATGGTGATGAAAAGCGGCCGCGTGATCGAGACGGGACTGACCGACCAGGTCCTCGACGATCCGCGCGAGCTCTACACCCAGCTCCTCGTTTCCTCCGTTCTGGTGGTCTGATCATGCCCCCGCGCCTCACGCTCGAACGCGTCTCGAAATCCTTCACCCTGCACCTTCATGGCGGCGCCATGCTGGAGGTCGTGTCCGACGTCAGCCTCTCGGTGGGTCCCGGCGAGTGCGTCGTTCTCGGCGGGCCCTCAGGTGCAGGGAAATCGTCTCTCCTGAAGATCATCTACGGCAACTATCGCTGCGATTCCGGCCGCGTCCTGGTGCAGGACGGCAGCGAGACGGTGGACGTGGCGGCCGCCGAACCCCGTCGCATCCTCGCCCTTCGTCGGTCGGTCATGGGCTATGTCAGCCAGTTCCTGCGCGTCATTCCGCGCGTCGGCGCTCTCGACATCGTGGCCGGTGCTGGCCGGCAGGGCGGGCTCGATGCCGAAACGGCCGCGGAGCGGGCCAAGGAACTGCTCACGGTGCTGAACGTGCCGGAGCGGCTCTGGGGGCTTCCTCCGGCGACGTTCTCGGGCGGCGAGCAGCAGCGGATAAACATTGCGCGCGGGTTGATCGCGGATCGGTCGCTCCTTCTTCTCGACGAACCTACCGCATCGCTCGACGCCCGGAACCGGGCCGTGGTCATCGATCTGATCGAGAACAAGAAGCGCAGCGGCACCGCGATCGTCGGCATCTTTCACGACGACGAGGTTCGCGAGGCTCTCGCCACCACTGTCGTCGATGTGACGCAGTTTGCCGCTAAGGCTGCCTGAGTGAATTTGGGGGACAAGGACATGGATCCGGTCACGGTCATCGAAAACGCCGAGATCGTGCTGCCCGAGCGCATCATGCGGGGGTGGCTTGCGGTCGCCGATGGGCAGATTGAGGAGATCGGGGAGGGAAGGGCGCCGGAGCGCGGCATCGACCTCGACGGCGACTATCTCATTCCGGGCCTTATCGAGTTGCACACGGACCATCTGGAGAGCCACTACGCACCGCGTCCCAAGGTGCGCTGGCACCCGCTCGGGGCCGTGCTCGCCTACGACGCCCAGATCGCCTCGTCGGGAATCACGACGGTGTTCGACAGCCTGCGTGCCGGCGTCGACGTGGATGGCGGCGGGCTCGGTGCGGAACTCGTCGAGCTCGCGGAGGCCATCGACGAGGCACGGCGGCATCGCCTGTTCCGCTGCGACCACCTTACCCATCTGCGGTGCGAAATTCCGTCCCCCGACGTGGTCGAGACGGTCGAGAACTTCGTCGCGCGCTATCCCGTCGGTCTCATGTCGCTCATGGACCATACGCCGGGTCAGCGCCAGTTCCGGGATATCGGCAAGTACTTCAATTACTACGGCGGGAAGACCGGCAAGACCGCCGACGAGATCAATGTGGCGGTCGCGGAGAAGCAGCGCGTGAACGGCGAGCGCGCCGCGGTCAACCGCCCGGCGCTCGTGGGGCTGGCGCAGCAACGCGGCATCCCGCTGGCGAGCCACGACGACACGACTCTCGACGAGGTCGACCAGTCGATCAAGGAGGGCGTCGTTCTGGCCGAATTCCCAACGACCGTCGAGGCCGCCAGGGCGAGCCACCGCCAGGGCATCACCGTCATGATGGGAGCGCCGAACCTCATCCGAGGCGGCTCTCATTCCGGAAATGTCGCGGCCGAGACGCTCGCACAGGAGGGTGTCCTCGACATCCTGTCGTCCGACTATGTGCCGGCGAGCCTGCTGATGGCGGCATTCGAACTTCCACGGCGCATCCGGTCGATCTCCCTGCCGGAGGCCATCCGCACCGTGACCAGGAACCCGGCCCAGGCCACGGGCCTGAAGGATCGCGGCGAGATCGGCGCCGGAAAACGGGCCGACCTCGTCAGGGTGCGCGTGACCGGCGAAACGCCCGTCGTCCGCCAGGTCTGGCGCTCGGGAAGCAGGATCGTCTGAGAATGACGGGCGGGTTCGTTTTCGTCGTCGGGCCGAGCGGAGCCGGGAAGGATACCCTGCTTGCGCTCGCCCAGGCCGAGCTGTCGGGCGACAACCGCTTCCTTTTCCCGCGCCGGCTGGTGACGCGCTCGTCATCGGCCTGGGAAGAGCATGACACGATCACCGAGGAGGAGTTCGAAGCCGGGCAGGCTGAGGGACGCTTCACCCTGTCGTGGAAGGCTCACGGACACGGCTACGCGCTTCCCGGATCCTGTCTTCAGGCGGTCCGGGTCGGCTGTCTCGTCGTATGCAACATCTCGCGGACGCTCGTGGACGATGCGCGTCGGCGCCTTCCGAACGTCGCCGTCGTGGAGGTCACGGCACCCCGCGCTGTTCTCGCGGAAAGGCTCGCGAAGCGGAACAGAACCGACGATGCCAACCTGGAGGCCCGATTGGCACGTTCGAGCGAGGTCGGACCTGTCCAAGCCGATCTGACCGTCGTCAACGACCGGAGCCCGGAAGTGGGAGCGGGCCAGTTGATCGCGTTCCTCCGCAGCCGGGCAATGTCCTCGAGCGCCCCGTACGAGGCCCGATCGGGCCTCGTGAGTTGAGGGACAGCGGCAGCGGAATGAGCGGCGCGGAACCACCGGTGCAGCCATCCGGACGGACCGCCTCCGCAATGTCGGGGCTGTCCGCTCCCGTCTTGGAGACACTGGCGCACGTCGCAAAGGAGCTGACCGTCGCCGACGGTCCGTGGTGGCTGATCGGCGGTGCCGCCGCAGGGCTGCATGGGGCGGAGGACGGCGCGATTGCCGATGTCGATATCATCATGAGCCCGCGCGACGCGCGAAAAGTCCTCGCGTGCCTGAAGGTCGTGCCGGAGCAGGATGGGGGGACCGATCTGTTCCGGTCGGAAATCTTTGGGCGCTGGAGCGATCCGCCGCTGACGGTCGATCTCATGGGCGGCATGGAGGTTCTCACGGCCGGGGGCTGGCGGCGTGTAGAACCGGCGACCCGCGAGCCGATCCGTGTAGGCGGGCAACTCGTCTATACGCCCTCGCGCGCGGAACTGATCGACATTCTGCGATTGTTCGGACGTCCGAAGGATCTCGCCAGGGCAAGGAGACTCTCCGAGGCGGGCTGACCCCGTGTCGGCACGGGCGGCGTGTCTGTCCCCTGCGACAATCGTGCACCGCACAATCCCGGCCCTGCGGCGTTGGGCTCTGGCACAACGGAGATGCAGGATGATGAGCCGTCCTTTGCCGCCCTCATGGAGCCGCAGGCGCACGCGATACGATCCGCCGGGCATAGAAGAAGCCGTTGCGGCAGCCCAAGGACTGACCGACGACATCGACAGTCAGGTCGAGATCGCCGCGCAGTTGATGGGCTTTTCGGAGGATGAGGTCAGGCCGTCCGTCATCGAAGCGTCCGCTCGATCCCGTATGCACCTCATGGCGCCAGCGCCAATCCCGGCCACATCGAAAAGGACCGTTACGATCGTACGAAGAAGTCCTCGCCTGCCGTCCGCGAGGGACGCGGAACGCCGCCGCTGACGATCCGGCCCGTCCCGCGGCAGGTGTGAAGACAATCATAAAAAGCACAACGGAAACACCAGGAAGGCTCTCACTCAGGAGCCGCAACATGATCCTCGTTCCCCTTCTCAATCTAGCCTTCCGCTCGCTCACGATCGCCTTCGGGCGCTTCCGTCCCGGACCGTCGTGGCGCGACCGGATACGGGGCCGCCTGAGGCAGCTCCGGCACGACCTCATGCCCACGGATGCGGAGCGCGACAGCCGGTACCTCGACGAGGCTTGTGACCTGTACGACCTGGAACATCGGATCCGGGAGCTGGACCGGCCCAGGCAGCCCGCGCCCCATCCCTTCCACCCGCTCGGGGACAGACGACGCGGCTGCCCGTGAAGGGCATGGGTGGCCTCGGTCACAGGTCCGTCGCTCTCCCGCAGGATACGGCTGACCATGTCTTGGGCAGGTGCGGGCGCTCCGGCCTGTTCCATGCCGGTGCTGCATTGCTGTATCGGCGGAGTCTCATGTTGCGCCGCAGCAACCAAGGCCGCGCTGAAGCGTTCAGAAGTCTTCCAACCGGGTCAGGCGATCCGACTGGCCCTGCCGCCTCAATGATCGACCCCCAACAAAGCACGCGGCAGCATGGAGGCAAAACATGACTGTTCTCGATCCCGCCGGTTTGTCCTGCGGCGCTCCTGCCGGCTATCCGCGGGCCATGCGTCATGATGCTGCCGTGAGGAACAAGGCTGCCCGCCCAAGGCGGATTTCGCTGGCGCTGCAGGGCGGCGGCGCATTCGGTGCCTTCACCTGGGGCGTTCTCGACCGGCTTCTCGAAGCGAAGGTTCCGCTCGACAGCGTGAGCGGGGCCAGTGCCGGCGCGATGAACGCCGTGCTGCTTGCCTCGGGGCTGGCGCAGGGCGGCGAGGACGGAGCGCGGGCCGCTCTCGAGCGGTTCTGGCGACGGGTCAGCGAGGCAGGAGGGCGGAGCCGCCTGTTCTCGCCGCTACTGTCGCAGGTCGCCTCGCAGCTCTCGCCCTATCAGTTCAATCCCTTCGACCTGAACCCCTTGCGCGACATTCTCACCAGCGAGATCGACATCGAGGCCGTGCGCACCGGGGCGCATGTGCGGCTGCTGCTTGGAGCGACACGGGTCCGTGACGGAGCGCTGCGCATCTTCCGCAACAAGGACCTCACCTACGACGTCGTGCTCGCCTCCGCGTGCCTGCCGCAGCTCCATCAAGCGGTGTCCATCGACGGCGAGCCGCACTGGGACGGCGGCTATGCGGCCAATCCCCCGTTGATGCCGGTCGTGACCGCCACACGGGCATCGGACCTGATGGTCGTGCAGATCATTCCGGCCCATCATGCGGAACTGCCGACCACCTCACCGGAAATCCAGAAGCGTCTGAGCCAGATTACCTTCAACAGCTCGCTGCAGCGGGACAT
Source organism: Microvirga sp. GCM10011540 (assembly GCF_042650665.1). Classification (NCBI taxonomy): domain Bacteria; kingdom Pseudomonadati; phylum Pseudomonadota; class Alphaproteobacteria; order Hyphomicrobiales; family Methylobacteriaceae; genus Microvirga; species Microvirga sp. GCM10011540. The sequence continues at coordinate 32,692 of NZ_JBHSBQ010000024.1, forward strand.
GGACGCCCTGTCGCTGATGACCCAGCTCTGCCAGGAAGGGGACATGCAGAACTCGCGCCTCGGTCGCAAGCTCCGGCGCCTGACGCTGCATCGGCTTGTCGCGGAGGATCATGTGGGCGGGTTGAGCCAGTTCAGCTTTCTGAACACTGACTGGGCGCATCTTCAGCGCCTCCGGGATCACGGTCGGGCGGCTGTGGAGACCTGGCTTGCGGGCCGGTCGGTGCCGACCGGCCCGCAAGCATGGGGCGGACCACGGCAGGCATGCCGTGGCTAGTTCATGGCCCTGTTCGGGTCTCGCCCATTGCGCGACGAGGGTGCGCTTACCGCGCCTTCACGGCCGTATCCGGGAAGTCGCTGAACAGGCCGTCGACGCCGAGTGCATAGAACGCCTTGTACTCCGCCGCAGGGTCGCCCTCGAACGACGCGGCCAGGCGCTTCGGCTCGTTGCGGAATGTCCACGTGTAGACCATCAGGCCCGCCGCATGGGCGTCCTTGACGATGCTCGTCGGCGCGGCGACCACCCGATCCCGCTCGTCCATCGCGCCGTCGCCGTTGAGGTCGTCCGGCTTGCCGTCGTTGTTCTGATCGACCTGCTTGGTCGGGAGGATATACGGCTTCCAGGGAGCAAGGATGTCGGCGTAGGTCTTCACCTCGGCCAAGCCTTCCTTGGTGATCAGGTCCTTGTAGGTGCGCTTGTCGCCGACCACGACGAAGTCGTAGGGCTGCGCATAGGGCGCGCCGAGGACGATGTTCCCGTCCTTGTCCACGTCCTCCGCGTCGAGGAGCTGCGCCAGCTTCACGTTCGTCTTGGTGCGGAGATACTTGAGGTTCGCAACCTCGAAGCTCTGGATCACCACGGGGTGCGACTTCTCGGTCCAGCCGGCGGCCTTGAGGGTTTCCACGAGACGGTCTTCCAGGGGAAGGCCCAGCGCCGCATGGAATGTCGAGTGCTTCGTCTCCGGCGCGATTCCGACGGTGCGGCCACGGGCGCCGGATTCCGCCTTCACGAGATCGATCACCTCCTTGAGGGTCGGGATCTGGAACTGGCCGTTCTTGGACTGGTCGCGGTCGGACATCGCCTGTTTGGCGCGAAGCTGCTTAATTTCGGCCAGGGTGAAGTCGCCGGCAAACCAGTCGGTCGTGTCCACGCCGTCGACCTTGCGGGTCGTCTTGCGGGATGCGAATTCCGGCCGGTCGGCAACGTCGGTGGTCCCGCTCAGCATCGGCTCGTGGCGGGCGATGAGAACGCCGTCCTTGGTGGAGACGAGATCGGGCTCGACGAAATCGGCTCCCATCTCGATCGCCATCTTGTAGGCTTCGAGCGTGTGCTCGGGGAGATAGCCGCTCGCGCCGCGATGCGCGACCACGAGCGTCGGCTCGCCCGTGAGCGTCCTCTCCTGGGCGATGGATGGCCCCGCCAGCGCCGACATGACGGCAGCAGCGGTCAGTATGGTTGTCTTTTTCATAACGTCCTCCTCCAACTGGAGATATTCGCACCCGATGCATTCCTCGGCAAAGCGAGATTGCAGCTTGTTCATGACAGGAGGATTGCGCCCTCCGACGGCCGCGCCACGGGTGCGGTGCACGTCCCGCTGACGATCCCAGGTACGGAGCGTCATTCGGAAACAAATCCACGCCATGGCGTTCTAGGACGAGCAAGCGGTGCGGAGAGCCTCATGGCGGTTGGAAGAGCTGAGCAGAAGCTGGACGGAAACATCGTGCAGGGTCTCGCGGCCGGAATTCTGGCGGGGCTTGCCGCATCGTATGCCATGAACGCATTCCAGTCGGCCATCAGTCGTCGGCAACGGTCCGAGCCTCAGCCGGAGCCGAGGAGGACACAGGGGTACAACGATGCCGACCCGGCTACGGCGAGGGCTGCGTCCATATTGTCCGAGAACGCCTTCCGCCACCGTCTCTCACCCCGTCAGAAGGACGTCGCCGGCCCGGTCGTGCATTATGCCGTCGGCGCAGCGCTCGGAGGCCTCTATGGCGTTGCGGCCGAGCTTGAGCCCCGGGTGACGACTGGTGCCGGTCTTCCTTTCGGAGCCGCTGTTGCAGCGGTGCTTGACGAGGGCATCGTCCCAGCCGCCGGCCTGTCGGGGCCGCCTTGGGAGTCCTCTGCCTCGACGCATCTCTACTCGCTCGGATCGCACCTCGTCTTCGGTCTGACGGCGGAAGTCGTCCGACGCAGCGTGCGCAGTCTTTCGACCTGAGGCGGCTTCGGATTCGGCGTCGGGCATCCGTGCCGGCTTCCCGATCCAACCCCCAGAGGTTGTCACGATGCGCTGTGAGGCCTGCAGGAACCTTGGCGAGCATGGAATGTTGGTAAAGGTTTGTTGGTGATTGCCGCCGGGTTGACGGCCCATTGACGGGATTGTCGCGGCAGTCCTTATGCTTCGGCCTGATCGATCCTTGGCAGGACCATTGGGCTCACCGTGCCAAGGGAGGTCTGGATGGGTGCCGGCCAAAGTAGCGCAGCAACCCTGCCCGAGAGAGTTGCCATCACGCTCACCGTCAACGGCGAGACCCGGCGGCTGGAGGTTCTGCCCTGGACGGTCCTGCTGGATCTTCTGCGCGATCATCTCGGCCTGACGGGAACCAAGAAGGGCTGCGACCATGGGCAGTGCGGAGCCTGCACGGTTCTGATCGACGGCAAACGGATCAATTCCTGCATGGCGTTTGCCGTGATGAAGGACGGTTCGCACATCACGACCGTCGAGGGACTGGCCAGGAATGGGGCGCTGCACCCTCTGCAACAGGCTTTCATCGATCACGATGCCTTCCAGTGCGGCTACTGCACGCCCGGGCAGATCTGCTCCGGTGTTGCTCTCATCGAAGAGGGAAGGGCGCAGACGCGCGATGAAATCCGCGAGCTGATGAGCGGCAACATCTGCCGCTGCGGCGCCTACACGAACATCGTCGATGCCATCGAGCAGGTCATCGGATCCGATGCGGAGGCCGCGCGATGAATCGCTTCTCCTATATGCGGGCGGGAAGCATCGAGGAGGCCGTGCGGGAAGCCGCGGCCGATCCTGCCGTCCGCTTCATTGCCGGCGGCACCAACCTCATCGACCTGATGAAGTACAATGTGGAGCGGCCTACCCGCCTCGTCGACATAACACGGCTGCCGCTGAACCGGATCGAAGAGACCGATGGCGGCGGCCTTCGTCTCGGCGCTCTCGTGACCAACGCCGAGGCCGCCTACGATCCCCGCATTCAGGATCGGTATCCGCTGCTCTCCAGTGCGCTCCTGGCCGGTGCCTCGCCCCAATTGCGCAACTCGGCCACAACCGGGGGCAATCTCCTGCAGCGCACCCGCTGCTATTATTTCTACGATCCCGGCACGCCCTGCAACAAACGGGAGCCCGGCACGGGCTGCCCGGCGGCCTTCGGGCGGAATCGAATTCACGCCATCCTGGGGACGAGCGAGCATTGCATCGCGACCCATCCGTCCGACATGGCCGTCGCTCTCGCCGCTCTGGAGGCTGTCGTTCACGTGGCAGGTCCCGAGGGCGAGCGGGAAATCCCTCTGTCCGAGTTTCACCGCCTGCCGGGCGACAGACCTGAGATCGACACCACCCTCCGGCATGGGGAGATCATCACGGCCGTCGAACTTCCGCCGGGAGGCTACGGACGCAACTACACCTATCTCAAGCTGAGAGACCGTCTCTCCTATGCCTTTGCGCTCGTTTCCGTTGCCGCCGCCCTCCGCATGGATGGCACAACTGTCGAGGAGGCGAGGCTCGCCCTCGGCGGCGTGGCCCACAAGCCGTGGCGCGATCCGGAAGCCGAGGCGATGCTGCGTGGGCATCCGGCCACCGCCGAGCGCTTTGCAGCCGTCGCGGATCACATCCTGAAGGATGCCAAAGGCTACGAGGACAATGCCTTCAAGATCGATCTCGCCAAGAGAGCGATCATCCGGGCGCTGACGCAAGCCGCCGCCGGAACACCTCAGTCTCAAGTCGACAAGCGGATCCAGTGAGGGCAGGCCCATGCAGCAGCCAACAGGTTACATCGGCACTCCTCAAAGCCGGGTCGACGGGCGCGCCAAGGTCACGGGCGAAGCGAAATACGCGGCGGAGTTCGATGCTCCGGATCTCGCATACGGCATCGTCGTCACAAGCGCGATCGCCAAGGGCCGCATCAAATCCGTCGACACGTCGGCGGCGCTCGCCGTGGCGGGTGTGCTCCAGGTCTTCACCCATGAGAACCGGGCCAAGACCGCATGGTTCGACCGCAACTTCCGCGACGAGACGGCTCCTCCCGGCTCGCCTTTCCGGCCGCTTTACGACGACCGGGTGATCTATAGCGCACAGCCCATCGCGCTCGTTGTCGCCGAGGAATTCGAGATTGCGGCCTATGCGGCCTCGCTCGTGCGGGTCGAGTATGAGACCGAGACCCATATGACGGATCTCGACGTCAAGCGCCACGAGGCCTATGTGCCGCCTCGCAAGCGTTCGAACGTGAAGCCGCCTCCGAGCCCGCGCGGCGATGCCGAGGGAGCTTTCGCGCAGGCGCCGCTCAAGGTCCACGCCGAGTACCGGGTTGCCATCGAGCACCACAATCCGATGGAGACCCATGCCTCGACGGTCGTTTACGAACAGGACGGGACGCTCACCATCCACGACAAGACCCAAGGAGCGCAGAACAGCCAGAGTTACGTGTCGAGCGTCTTCGGACTTTCCAGCAGCCAGGTGCGCGTCGTTACGCCTTTCGTCGGCGGAGCCTTCGGCTCCGGTCTGCGGCCGCAATACCAGCTTTTCCTCGCCGTCATGGCTGCGCTCGAACTCAAACGCTCGGTTCGTGTGGTTCTGACCCGCGACCAGATGTTCACCTTCGGCTACAGACCGCTGACGATCCAGACGATCTCGCTGGGAGCGAACCCGGACGGGAAGCTCGTATCCCTCATGCACGACGCCGTCCAGACGACCTCCACCTTCGAGGATTATCAGGAGGTTGTCGTGAACTGGTCGAACCTTCTCTACCACTGCGATAACGTCAAGCTGACCTACAAGCTGGCGCAGGTCGATACCTATACGCCCATCGACATGCGGGCGCCCGGAGCGGCTCTTGGAGTCACGGCCATCGAGACGGCGATGGACGAACTCGCCTATGCGGCGGGGATCGATCCGATCGAGCTGCGCCTGCGGAACTATGCCGAGACGGACGAGGCTGACAACAAGAGCTTCACCAGCAAGGAGCTCAGAGCCTGTTATCAGCTGGGAGCGGAACGTTTCGGTTGGGCCAGGCGGAGCCCCGAGCCGCGCTCCATGCGCGACGGGCGCGAACTCGTTGGCTGGGGCATGGCCAGCGGGGTCTGGGAGGCCGTGATGCAGAAGACCGCTGCGCGTGTCGTTCTGACCCGGGACGGCAAGCTCGAGGTCGCCTCCGCCACCACCGACATCGGTACCGGCACCTACACGATCCTGACCCAGATCGCAGCCGAGACCCTCGGGCTTCGGATGGAGGACGTCACGACGAAGATCGGGGATTCCGACCTGCCGAAATCTCCCGTCGAGGGCGGATCCTGGACGGCCGCCTCCGCAGGCTCAGCCGTGCAGAAGGCCTGCCTCTCCGTGCGGGAGACGCTCTTCAAACATGCGCGGCAGATGGATGAGTCCCCGCTGGCAAACGCGAGCATCGAACAGGTGATGTTCGCCGATGGGCGCATTTGCCTGATGAACGATCCGAGTGCCGGCGTCACCTTCGCCGAGGCCATGCAGGCCGGCGGCGCCGACAAGGTCGAGGCGGAGGAGAACGCGAGCCCTGGCCTGCTGGCGAGCATGCGCTATTCCGGCTACTCGCATTCCGCGATCTTCGCCGAGGTCAAGGTGGACGAGGAACTCGGCATCATCCGGGTGACGCGGATCGTCAATGCGGTTGCGGCCGGGACCATCCTGAACCCCAAGACGGCGCGCAGTCAGATTCTGGGCGGCGTCGTGTTCGGGATCGGGATGGCGCTGGAGGAGGAATCCCTGCTCGACCACAACCTCGGCCGCTTCATGAACCACAATCTTGCCGAGTATCACGTGCCGGTGAACGCGGATGTATTCGACATCGACGTGATCTTCGTGCTGGAGCACGAGGACAAGCTCAATTCGCTGGGCGTCAAAGGCCTGGGCGAGATCGGCGTCGTCGGCACGGCCGCGGCCATCGGCAACGCCATCTATCACGCCACGGGCAAACGCATCCGCGAGTATCCCATCACCATCGACAAGCTGCTCGGGTAGCCTGAATCGCGCGTAGCCGCGAAACCCACTCAGCTCTTTGGCGCGATGTTGATCTTGAACCACTTCTCGGACAGCTTCCTCACCGTGCCGTCCTTGATGGCGGCCTGGATCGCCTCGTCGAAGGACTTTTTCAGTTCGGTGTCCTCCTGGCGCAGGCCGACGCCGACGCCATCGCCCTGGACGCCGCCGCTGATGGCGGGGCCGACGAGCGCGTAGTCCTTGAACTCCGGCTTATCGAGCGTGCCGATGATCGCCGTGGCGTCGGCCAGAACCGCATCGATGCGGCCGGCAAGAAGGTCGAGGTCGTGCTGCTCGGTTGTCTTGTACTCACGGATCTCCGCCGTGCCCTTCAAGTACTTCTCGGCGAAATCCGGATGGGTCGTGGAGACCTGCACGCCGATGGTCTTACCCTCCAGGAGCGGCTTGGTGGCCTCGATGGCCCTCTCGGTCTCGTCCTTCTGCTTGACGAGATCGTAAGCCTCGCCCGTGCCCGGCATCTGCGCCAGGGGCGAGCTCTTCGCCACGAGGTAGCCATTGGGGGAGACAGCATAGGGACCGGCGAAGGCGATGACCTTCTTGCGTTCGTCGGTGATGCTCATGCCGGCCATAATGGCGTCGTACTTCTTGGCCTGCAGCGCCGGGATGATACCATCCCAGTCCTGGGCCACGATCTCGCACTTCACCTTCATGCGGCTGCAGAGCTCGTTGGCCAGATCGATGTCGAACCCTTCGAGCTTGCCGCCGGGGCCAGTGAAGTTCCATGGAGCGTAGGCGCCCTCGGTGGCGATCCTGACGGTCTTTTCCTGGGCTGCGGCGGAGCCGGCTGCGAGGGCGGAGCCGACAAGGGCAAGGCTGACGATTCTGGCGAATTTCATGGCTGTTCCCCGGTTCGCGTGGGCCTCTGCAGCGAGGCAGCTCGTCATGCCGTTGCAGGAGGCAAGGCTCAGGGTGCGGCCAAAGCCGGATCGATGGCAAGATGCGGAAACGCTCTTTCTGCCGTAACGGCAGCCAAGCTCGGGGCAAGAAAAAAGGCTGCCGTTGCCAGCAGCCCGAAGTTTAGGGAGGAAACGCCCAAGAAGGGCAGCAGCACCACGACGCCAATCGTCATGCTGCACTGCAATAGATAGTTTATGCCTGAACCCTGTTCAAGGGTAAAAGGGCAGCATCGCTGCCCAATTTTTTGGCGCCGTGCCGGCTCAGGCCTCAGCCGGCGGCGTGACGCCGAGGTCGCTCAGCTTGGCCCGCACATCCGTGACCGAGCGCTTGAGCTTGAGGCTGATGACCGAAACCGGAAACCCTTCCTTGGCGAGGGCAATGAGCGACTGGACGGCTTCGAAGGACCAGGTCGATGCGCTGGTGTCCATGATATTCTCCTCCGTTCGAGCACAGGCTGCAAAGGTTATCCGCAAGTGCGGCGAGATCATGGATGCGGCCGATCCAGATGGACCGGCACCGTACGCAGGACAAGAAGAGATCGGGAAAGAACAGAATTCCGCTCTTCTTCCGTGCCGCCGGCCAGGATCGATGGAGTTCTTTCAGGCTCTCGTCCCGACCGGATCCGATGTCACGAGCGACCTTCCGGCCCGTGCTGCGTAGTGAATCGGTGCGGCAACTTGCGCGACCGAAACGTTAACCATTTATTACCAGGACGTTCTTACGGCAGCGCCAAGTAAATTTCGGCTCCTCCCGCGTGCGAAACCGCACGTTTCCGAAGCTCCCCCCTTCGTTCGGATAGTAGCGTTATTACCTTGCTTGAGATTCATAGAGCCCCTGTTCACAAGGGGATTCGAACAATGACATACGGGATCTGGGGAACTGAGGAATACGCGCGCCTTGGGCAAGCCTCGATGAATAAGAAGAACGTCGTCGCTGCCCTGCCCAACGGCGGCTATGTTGTTGGCTTCCAAGAAGGCGGTTCAATCTATTTCCAGCGCTACGATGGCGCTGGCGTTAAAGCTGGCGGTCCTACGCTCGTTGCGGCGGCTGACGGAGTTACCCTGGACCAGTTTGACATCCACGCGGTCGAGGCGAACGGGAACTTTGCTGTTACGTGGACGCAGACTATTGGGACTGTCAACAGCTTCGTCATGTCCCGCGTTTTCGATATCAACGGCACTCCGCTGACGGCTGAACCGAACGAAGTTGCCAGATCCTCCGGTAGCGTCCGCTCAAGTGCGCCATCGACCATCAGCACAGATAATGGCGGCTACATTACTGCCTACAACAATCCGGCGGATTCTTCGGCAACCGATACAGGAGTCGAAATTGCTGTTCAGAATGCCGCCGGCGGCGTCACAAGCAGGCTGGTAGTCAGCAACAGTGCAGGGGCGGACTATGGCGAGATCGCAAAGATAGATGCCAATAAGTACGTCGTTTCTTATCAGGACGGAACCGATATCAAGTTCAAGATCATCGACTTCGGCTCGGCAACACCTGTTCCCGCCAGTGAAGTTACTGTTGGGCAGGGGCGAATCTCCGACGTCGTAGTCCGAGGCGATGGCAGTTTTGTGGTTGTTTACAATCACTACTCCGGAAACGCCAATTGCACCGTCAAGGCTCAATTCTATACTGCCCAAGGCGAGCCGGTTAACTCTGCCATAACACTCGTAACATCTGCGGAAAACGCTAACGACAACTTCGAAGCAACGATGCTGCGAGACGGGCGCGTTGCTGTCGTATACTCGGAGCGCAACCCTAACGATCCCGAAACGGGTGCTACGGACTTCGGCAACATCTATCTCAAGATCATCGGAACCAATGGGCAGGTCAGCGCTCCGCTTCTGCTCAATTCCGATGCGTCAACCGATGGTAATGATGCTCAGGTGCTGCCTTCGGTCGTCGAGATGACCGACGGTCGCCTCGCAGTAACTTGGTATTTTAGCACTGGCCGCGGTTCGGTCTCGACCACCATCGTCGATGCCCGCGAAGCAGCGGTTGCCGTGAACGGTACGAACGGCAACGATGTCTATGCCGGCTCCGAATATCACGGCAACGTCCTGAACGGCCATGGCGGCAATGACAAGCTCATTGGCGGCAGCGGCAGCGATGCCCTGGATGGTGGTGAAGGCATCGACGTCGCATCCTACGAGCGTTCCGCGGCGGGTGTGATCGTCAGTCTCGCGGGCGGCCCCGGGATCGGTGGCGACGCTGCTGGCGACACCTATGCGAATATCGAGAACGTCATCGGTTCGCAGCACGGCGATACCATCACCGGCGACGATGCCGCGAACCATCTCTGGGGTCTCGGCGGCGACGACGTCTTCATCGGCGGCGGCGGTCAGGACACGCTCGAGGGCGGTGCCGGCAACGACTCCTACCATGTGGATGGCAATGACGTGATCGTCGAAGCTGCCGGGGGCGGCATCGACACAGTCTACACGAGCGGGAACATCGATCTGTCCGCTCTCGCCAACATCGAGAACATCGTCTTCACTGGCACGGGACCGGTCAACATCACCGGCACGGCCGAGGGGAATGCCCTCAATGGCGGCGCGGGCGGCGACGGAATCGACGGCGGCGGCGGCAACGACGTCATCAGCGGCAACGACGGCAACGACTCCCTCTACGGCGGAACGGGCGAGGATGTCCTTTCCGGCGGTTCGGGCTTCGACTACCTTCGCGGCGATGCCGGCAACGACACCCTCGATGGCGGGGCCGACAACGACTTCCTCGACGGCGGCGTCGGCTTCGACTTCCTGGTCGGCAATGTGGGCGACGACACGCTCAACGGCGGGGCCGACAATGACGTCCTCGATGGTGGCCTGGGTTCCGACAACCTGATCGGAGATCTCGGTGACGACGCTCTCTTTGGAGGAGACGACAACGACATCCTGATCGGCGGCGTCGGCAACGACCGTCTCGACGGTGGTGCCGGCAACGACAAGCTCTACGGCAAGGAGGGCAAGGACTTCCTGGTGGGCGGCTCCGGCAGGGACATCTTCGTGTTCGACACCCGGCCGAACAAGAGGACGAACCTCGACAAGGTCGACGACTTCAACGTCAGGGACGACAGCATCTATCTCGAGAACAAGTATTTCAAGAAGCTGGGCAAGAAGGGCAGCGAGAGCAAGCCAGCCAAACTGAAGAGGGACTTCTTCAAGGTCGGCACCAAGGCGTTGGATAAGAACGACCACCTCGTCTACAATAAGAAGAAGGGCATTCTGTACTACGATGCCGACGGGTCGGGCCGCTCCAAGGCCGTCGAGATCGCCAAGCTCGATAAGAACCTCAAGATGTCCTACAAGGATTTCTTCGTCATCTGACCTTTCTTGCCGGAAGGCTTCCCGGTCGGCCGGGCAGCCTTCCGGCCTTTCATTGAAAGCACCCGCCGGCGCGAGCTCCGGCGGGTGCTTTTTCGTTCCGGGTCGGGAGGGTTCGAGAGGCGGCCAAAGGGGCCGCTGCTCCTGCGGGCGCGGCATGCGGCAGGCGCCCGTCGGACGGACCGTCCGGCTGCCCCTCCTTCGAGGCGCAGGCGCGGCCGCTCCTCGCAGGGCCATGTGCCGGGCTTCTAGGAGAGAGATCACAAAATAAAAGGAGCCCGCGCAACCTTAGCCACGGGTCCGGCGTTCCCCGTCGAGCCATCCACCACAGGGGTTCCTCATGAGCATTATCTGGACGATCATCATCGGCTTCATCGCGGGCGTCATCGCCAAGTTCATCATGCCCGGTCGGAACGAGCCCTCCGGCTTCATCCTCACCACGATCCTGGGCATCGTGGGCGCGTTCGTCGCGACCTATCTCGGCCAGGCCATCGGCTGGTATCGCGCGGATGAGGGGGCGGGTCTCATCGGTGCCGTGGTCGGCGCGATCATCGTGCTGTTCATCTACGGCATGATCGCCGGCCGCAGCCGCTCCTCCAACACCTACTGATCACGGCCTCGTCCGATCATCCTGCGGGCCACTGCCTCTGCGCCGTGGCCCGCGAATTTTCGTCAGCCCCGGTGGGAGATGCGCCCCGAGGAGCCTTCCGGGCCCATGAGGGCAGCCTTGACCGGGCAGTTTCCGACATATCCGCTCCAGGCCAGGTAGGACCCGCCGAGGAGGGCGACCACGTTGAGGAGCGGGTTGGGGCGAGGCTTGACGCCGGCCGCCGCGAGGCCGAGGCCGACAGCGATATAGGCGCCGCGTTCCGCCATGGACAGGTTGTGTTCGCCATCGGAATGGCCGCTCATGTTTTTCAAGGGAATTCTCCTTCTTTCGCCTGACCCGAACGCCACGCGGGGCGCGACGGTTCCGCTCCGGGAAGGAGTCTCGAGAGGTCGCGGAACCACCAATCTTGGCTGTCGTTGAGTCCACTCTCAACCAAGGAGCTCTAGCGATGGCAGCGAAGGAAAAGACACTCGAAGACCTGTTCCTCCATACTCTGAAGGATGTCTATTACGCGGAGAAGCAGATCCTGAAAGCCTTGCCGAAGATGGCGAAGGCGGCCGAGTCCGATGAGCTGAGGCAGGCCTTCGAGACCCACCGGGAAGAAACCGAAGGCCAGATCGAGCGGCTGGAAGAGGTCTTCAAGATGCTGGGCAAGGCGGCTCGCGGCGTACAGTGCGAGGCGATCAACGGCATCATCGAAGAAGGCAAGGAAGTCATGGAGGACTTCGCCGACAGCGTCGCCCTCGATGCGGGCATCCTGGCGGCCGCGCAGGCGGTCGAGCACTACGAGATCACCCGTTACGGCTCGCTCAGGACCTGGGCCGAGGAACTCGGCATGAAGGATGCGGTCCGCCTTATCGAACAGAACCTCGAGGAGGAGAAGAAGACCGACAAGCTGCTGACGCAGCTGGCCGAGGCGCGGGTCAACACCAAGGCCGCCTGATCCTTATCCGGGTTGCGGACGAGCGGACCCCGCGCCCGACAGGTGCGGGGTTTTTCGCGTCGGCGTTCCATTCCTCATGCGCATCCTGGCGGGCAGAACCGGATCCGCTTTTCTGCGGGCTGCCTACCGCGTGCCTGACGAAGCCTGCCCAAGGCGAGCGTCGGCCGCATCCGCGGTCAGCGTCAGGCACAAGCCGCCGCCCTGCCGCAGTTCGAGAGACGCTTTCATCCCCGCCGGATCCTTGATGAGATGGATGAAGGCCGAGAGCCTCAGCCGCGTCGCAGGCGAGAGCTGAGGAACGACGCCCTGGAGCGCCGAACAGGCCCCGCCTGCGAGTTCCTCGTAGGCGAAGGGGCCAAGAAAGCTGCCTTGACCGGGCGAGGCTCCGCTTTCCGTTCCAGACGGGCGTTCGGTCGAGGGCAGGCGGGAGGGCAGGGAGGCCGGCTCACAAGAGGCGGCGCTCGGCAGGTCCGAGGTTGACGGGGGCATGGCGTCTCTCAAAAGGCTTGCGGGTCCAGGGGCATTGAACGGCGTGACCGCATCCCGCCGGCGCTGCAGCAGCTCCCGCAGGATGTCGGGTGCTCCCCCGGGATCGGTCGTGTCCCGGCGAAGTTTGCAACTCATAAGATGAAATATGAACTAACTCAACCAGGAGTTATATCGGGACATGCGGGAATTCGATCCCGCCCTTCAGGCGGCGGAGCCGTGCAGCGCCGCCCATAATTGTTACCCCTTCCGGCTTATCGATTCACGCGCGAGTGAACACCGGGACACCCTCGAACGTTGCCGTCTGAGACGGGGCATGGGCAAATACTCCAACAGCCCTTGGAGTATGGGGAACCTGCCGCGCTTCTAGTGGTTACTTCCTCACGATTGAGAGAGGTTGACCATGGGCGTCGGACAGCAAAACAGTAATGGAAATGGCCAGAAAGATATCCGTGGCGATGATTGGGACGCGTTGAAGGAAGACGTCGGCGGTGTGGCAGGCGCTGCAGTCGAGCGGGGTCGTCACTTCATCGATGCGGCTCGCGATCAGGCCACCGATTATGCGGATCGCCGCAAGGACGACATTGCTCAGTCGGTTGCGGACTTCGCCAACTCGCTGCGGGATTCGACGGGATCCTTCGAGGAGCGGCCGAATATCCGCGCCGTCGTCGACAGCGCCGCCGAGGGTCTGGAGACCCTGGCCGACACGATCCGCGAGCGCAGCTTCGCCGATATCTTCAACGACTTCGAAGGCATGGTCCGCCGCCGTCCGGCAACTGTTGCGGCCGTGTCCGTCGCCGTCGGCTTCCTGACGGCCCGCTTCATCAAGAGCACGGCTGAAGAGCTCAGGCACGATCAGAACATCTCCGGTCCTGCGCGGGGCGGCGGCAGTCGCGGTCGCTCGAAGCAGGGTCAGGGCTCGCGGGCTCGGGCGAGCGTCTGACGGAGGGCAGCATGACAGCAAACGGCAATCAGACAATCCAGGGCCTCGTCGGTGAGGCTCTGCGCGAGTCGACCGATCTCGCGCAGAAGGAGTTCGCTCTCTTCCGCACGGAAATGACTCAGAACGTCCGGACGATCTTCGTCGGACTCGCCATGGTGGTCGTGGCGGCGATCTTTGCGATTGCCGCGATCATCCTGTTCACGGATGCGCTTGTCGATTGGCTGGCGACCGTCGTCAATTCGGAGGCGCTTGCCGCTCTGATCGTCGGCGGCGTCATGGCCGTCATCGCCATCGGGCTCGGCCTCTACGGGCGTCACGCCATGTCGTCGACCCCGTTGTCGCCTCAGAGGACCGTCCGCTCGCTCAAGCGCGATGCCGAAGTGCTGTCCGAAAGGGTCACGGGATGACACAAGACCTGCACGATCTGGAAAAAGACATCGAGCAAAGCCGCGCGAAGCTCGACCTGACCATCGACCGCCTCCAGGACCGGATGTCGGTCTCGGGTGTGGTCGACGACATGCTGGGCACGGCACGGGCAGGCCGCTATGCGCCACTCTTCGACAATGTCCTCCTGACCATCAAGCGAAACCCCGTTCCGGTCATGTTGATCGCCGCGGGGATCGGCCTTCTCGTCCACCGCCTCGGGCGGCCGCAGCCGCTGCCGCGCCGGAGCACCCACGTGGTCGTCGACGAGGACCTGGTGGCGGAGCCCCTCGATACCCGTGTCTACAGTGCGGGTGCCACGACCCTGCAGTCGCCGGATGAGCCGTATGAGCCCCGGCGCACGATGAATTCCCGCATCTAACGAACGTATAGGAGCTTTCGATGGCTGATCCCAAGAATGAACCCGGCAAGACTTCCTCGACCGAAAAGCGGACGACGGGGAGCGATTCCGGAACGGGTTCGAAGATTTCGGCCGGCACCTCCGTCGGCAATGTCGGCCAGCCTCCGATGCCCCATGCTCACGAGGATACGAAGCCGGCGCAGAGCTCCACGCTCGCATCGCACACCTCCAAACCGCTCGGCGGAACCGACAGGACCCATTCCGCCGGCCAGTCCGATCAGGACCGCTCCGGCAAGGAACAATCCGGCTCGGCGGGCAAGAGCCAGCAGGGTGCGGGTGCTCAGGCCAGCGAGCAGGCCCGCAACGCAGCCGATCAGGCTCGCGAGAAGGCCTCGGACGCCTACGAGGGCGCGTCCGAATGGGCTCAGGACACCTACGAGCGGGTGTCGGGTTGGGCTTCCGGCTCCGGCAGCCGCCGCGGCGGCCAGTCCCGCCGGACGAGCCGCATGCGCAGCCGCTCCGGGACGAGCTTCGGCAACATGCGCGGCGGCGTTCAGCAATACGTCGCGGAGAACCCGATGGTGGTCGGCCTGGTCGGCCTCGCGGCCGGTCTCGCCCTGGGCGCCCTGCTGCCGCGCACCCGCCGCGAGAACGAGGTCTTCGGCGAGTGGGCCGACGAGGTCCGCAGCCAGGGCCTCCGCTACGCCCGCGAAGCCGCCGACATGGGACGGGAATACATCGAAGAGAGCCTCGGCGGCGACGATGCTCAATCCGGCGGGCGCGGGAACGGGTTCCAGGCGGACCAGCCCGGCACCAATCGCCACTGAGCCGTTCCTCGGCAATCTCGGAGCGCCGGCCTTGTGCCGGCGCTTTTTCATTGCACGGGAGCCTGGGGTGGCCGGCGCTCCGCGGGGCGCGGGCGAATGCCAATCCTCCGTAACGGAAGCTTAACCTTAACTCCTTGAAGTCAGTGCCCTTTCCTTCGGCTTCTGGAACTACTGTGCTCCAAATGCCGTTCTCCATCTGTTTTCCAATAGCATTGCGTCCGCAAGCGTACCGAATGCGCCGGGAGGACGAATAAAAATCCGAATTGGATTTATTGATGGAGTGATGGTGTGCGGGTTCTGATTCTAGAAGATGATCCATTCATTGCGCTTGACCTGCAGGCGATAGTCGAAGGCGAGGGGCACGAAGTAGTCGGAGTGTTCGAGTCCATCGCCGAGGCCCAGGAACACCTGGAGGACAAATTCGATTACGCTCTGCTCGATATCGATATCGTTGGCGGAAAGACGTTCGGAATTGCCGCGGAATTGCTGGAGCGGCGGATTCCTTTTGCGTTCGTGTCGGCGTCCCGTCCGGCGGAGGTGCCTCCAGGCCTGAGAGGGGCTTCGTTCATTCCTAAGCCTTTCGAGGAGAGAGCCATCCGCAAGTCGATCGCCGAGGCTGCGCATGACCGATTCTCGTTCCACTGAGACGTCCCGAGGCCGGAGGCGCGCTTCTTGACCGAAGCGTCGGACTGCACGAGCGCCGCGTCGGCCCTGAGCAGCCCCCGGCTGGGCTTCTGCTGCAAATATGTCCCTGAGCCCGGCGAAGGACGACCGGCGACGGCCCCGGAGCTGAACACCACGTCGGTGACGATGGCCTATCTGACCCGGCTCGGCGGCGCAGCGGCCTACGACAAGCTGGCCTCCGTGGTCTCCCACAATCTCGGGGCGGTCCGACGGCAGATCGAGCATGTCGCCGCGCGTCCTCGCATCGAGCGCCTGCATCGCCTGTCGAGCGACCTGCTGCCCGGCTATACGCATCCCACGTGCCGTGACTACTACCGGGATTCGGACCTGCGGGGGATGATCGAGGAAAGCCTCGCCGCGACCGGGCGGATCGCCCGGGAGGGAGGGGTGCGGCTGAGCATGCATCCCGGCCAGTTCTGCGTCATCGCCTCGGCCAACCTCTCCGCTCTCGCGAACGGGGTCGCGGAGTTCGAGTATCACGCCGAGGTGATGGGGCTTCTCGGCTACGACGGAGGCTGGCATCCGGACGGGGCGCATATCAACATCCATGCGGGGGCGAGAGCCGTCGGAGCCGAAGGGTTCCGAGAGGGCCTGACCCGCCTTTCCGAAACGGCGCGCAATCTCATCACGGTCGAGAACGACGAAGTCAGTTACGGCCTCGACGACCTTCTGCCGCTCGCGGACGACCTGCCGCTCGTGCTCGACCTCCATCACCACTGGATTGCGAGCAGGGGCGAGTACATCGAGCCCGACGACCCGCGCATCCGGCAGATCGTTCGCTCCTGGCGCGGCGTCCGGCCCGTGAGCCATGTCAGCGTGTCGCGCGAGGACCTCCTGCCGGATCACGACACCCATACCCGGCCCGATTTCGCCAGGCTCGTCGGCAGCGGCCTGCGCCCGAGAGACCTTCGCGCCCACTCGGACCTGATGTGGAACGACGCGGTCAACGATTGGGTCGCCGGCCACCTGGAATGGTCGGACTTCGAGGTCGAGGCCAAGCTGAAGAACCTCGCCTCCGAGGGGCTGGCCCGCTACGTCGAGGCGCGTCGGCAACGGCCTTAGCCGCGGCCGGAGGATCCGGGGCGCCCCCTCCTTGCTGCAAGCCTCCGGCAAGGCAGACGTCCTATCTTGTCGCAGGACCTCGAAGACGATTGCTCAGGGAGCGCCGGGAGGCTCCGGGGCGGTCGGCCCTTCGCCGGGCCGGGCTTGGACGCCCGATCCCGGGCTGGGAAACGAAAGAGGTCCGCAAGTGGTTGGAACCAAGTCGCTGCTGCAGCGTTAGTGAGCGATGTATAAAGAGTTCAAGAAACCATGTCCGAGGACCAGTCCACAGTTCTTTTGGTCGAAGACGAGCCCCTGATCCGTCTTTTCATCGCCGAGCTTCTTGAGGATGCAGGTTTCAGAGTGGTCGAGGCCGCCAACGCCACGGAGGCCCTGGTCATCCTGGAGGCTGGCCTGCGCGTCAACGTGCTGCTGACGGATGTGGAGATGCCGGTCGGCTGCAATGGTTTCGAGCTGGCCCACAAGGTTCATGAGACCTGGCCCGAGGCTGAAATACTCATCATGTCGGGCCGGCAATGGCCGGCCTTCGGGGACCTGCCGCCCGGAGCAGCCTTCCTGGCGAAGCCGTGCCCGAACGAGGCCATCGTCTCGCATGTCCACTCGGCCGCCGAGCGCACCCGCAGGGTCCACCCCCTGGCCCGGAGGATGCAGGCCTCCCATGAGGCTGCCGCAAAGATTTTGCCCTTCCCAAAGACCGCTTGATCCACAGGCCCGTCTTGCTGATGGCACAGAGCGGACATAAGCTCTGCCCATATTGGCTTCCTGGTCGAAGGTTCGGAGCTTAGGAACAGCGTCCGAAAGCCTGAACGGGCGCAGCCAATGGACTTTTCACGGCCAGACCCGCTGCTGTCGAAGAGTAACTCACCCACCCTCGGAGGAATCTATGCCGACCAAGACTACAGACGGAAAAGCCGGTGCGAAGAAGCCTGCGGCCAAGGCAGCCGCCAAGACTGGCGGAGCCAAGCCCAACGCTCTCCAGAAGCCCTTGCAGCCTTCGAAGGAGCTGGCGGCCATCGTCGGTTCGGACCCGCTTCCGCGCGGCGAGGTGGTGAGCAAGATGTGGGACTACATCAAGAAGAACAACCTCCAGAATCCCGAGAACAAGCGCGAGATCCTGGCCGACGACAAGCTTCAGCCGATCTTCGGCAAGAGCAAGGTGACGATGTTCGAAATGAACAAGCACCTCGCCCAGCACCTGAAGTAACGGCGCCGTCCGCCGCCTTCAGGATGCCTGCCGCCATGCGGCTATCGGCAGAATATCCGGCCGCTGCCCTGGGGCCATGCCCCAGGGATCCACCGCCCACTCCCGCCCCGTCTTCCTTTCCCCGATCACCGCCGTCGTGTGGGGATAGCGTCCATCGATGAAGAAGCCGCGGGATTGCGGCCGTTGGACCCGATGGTGGACGAGGAGGCCCTGATCCTGCAGGACCAGGAGCAGACTTGTCGTGTTCGCGCTCTCATCCAGACAGTCCATCTGACCATGCACCCCCGACATCTGCGGAGGAGAACCCGGCAGGTCGGGTCTGCCGCCGAACTGGCGTGCCAGGTAGGCCGTGTAGGACCTCACCACGTCGCCGATGGCTTTCCTCTCCGCTTCCGGCGATGTGCGCGCGCCCCTCAAGGCGCCTCTTGCACGGGTGAGCAGGGCGGCATCGACGACAAGGGCCATCCTGCGAGCGCAGCCATAGCCGTGGCATGCGATGATTCGGGTCTGTGCCGGCGGAACGTAGCCCTGCTCGCCGAACCAGGCCTGCGCCGTTTGGGCCGCATGGGCGTGGAAGGGCAGGGCGAGGGCCAGAATCAGCGACAGCCTCGAAATGAAAAGTGGCGCGAGTGTCATGATGGGAGTACCTATCGCCCTTAAGCTGTGCGGCGCTTCCGTTAAGATAGGTCAAACGAGGGGGCTGCCTACCGGCCAAGGTCGTTCGTTCCTGCAATCGGAGCCCCCATGTCCCGCATCGTCTTCCTCAACGGCTCGTTCCTCCCGATCGAGGAGGCCAGGGTTCCCTTCATGGATCGGGGCTTTCTGTTCGGGGACGGCGTCTACGAAGGGATCGGCGTTCTCGACGGCCGCCTGATCGACAACGAGGCTCATCTCGAGCGCCTGGAGCGCTCCCTGCGCGAGGTTCGGATCCCCAATCCCTATTCACGGGCGGAATGGACGCGCATCCAGGAAGAGCTGGTGCAGCGCAACGGGATGACGGAGGGCTTCGTGTACTTCCAAGTCACCCGTGGGGTGGCCGAACGGGACTTCTTCTTTCCGGAAGAGGCCCGGCCGACCGTTGCGATGTTCACCCAGGCGAAGTCCATCGCCCAGTCTCCCGCGGCCGAGAAGGGGATCGCCGTCGTCACGGTGCCGGATCAGCGCTGGGAGCGGCGGGATATCAAATCCATCAACCTCCTCGCCCAGGTCCTCGCCAAGCAGGCCGCCAAGGAGGCCGGAGCCCAGGAAGCCTGGATGGTCCAGGACGGGTTCGTGACCGAGGGCGGTTCGTCGAGCGCGTTCATCGTCACGAAGGCAGGCAGCATCGTGGTCAGGCCCCTGTCCAATGCGATCCTGCCCGGCATCACCCGCCGGTCACTGCTGCAATTATCGCGCGAGGATGGCATCGTTCTCGAGGAGCGCCTGTTCACGGTGGAGGAGGCCTATGAGGCGGCCGAGGCCTTCCTGACCAGCGCCTCCAACTTCGTCCTCCCCGTCGTCCGGATCGACGGACGTCCCGTCGGCGATGGAAAACCCGGCCCGGTCACGCAAAGGCTGCGCCAGCTCTACCTTCGGATGGCGGCTTCTCCGGCCCTGGCGGCGGAATAGAGCGACCGGAACCTCGACTGTCATGGCCCGTTCCCTTTGAAAGGAGACGAGCCATGAGGCGAACGCTGATCTTCACGATTATGATGGCCGGCAGCTTTACAGTCGCCGGCGCGCAGACGCCGAGCCTGCAGCAGCAGGCTCCCAACATGCCGCCACTCGAGAGAATGCCGCCCGAGAAGATCGAGCCCGCCGACCCGAGCTCGACCGGCTCCACGGATACCCTTAGCGACAAGCTGCAAGAGACGGAGGGCGTCATCCGGCCGCCCGTCACGAGCACGCCCGACATGCGCGTTCCGGCGCCGGAGCCGAACCCGGGCACGACCCCGGTCATTCCGCCGCCGGGCAGCCCGGGCGGAAATCAGAACGTCCAGCCCAGATAGGCCATCGGGGAGAGGCTTACTTCCCGGCCGATTTGCGCCGCTTGCCATTGCCGGACTTGTTGCCGGACCGGCCATTGCCGTTCTGCATGATCCGGTCCGCAACCTCGGTGATGCGGCGGCGCAATTCCTCGTTCTGCGTTTCGAGGCCCTCGAAGCCGACGATCTTCGCGCGGGCCTCGTCCCGCTCGGCCTCGATCTCGCGGATGTGCTGCTCCAGGATCAGGCCGCGCTCCTGTTCCGCCGTCAGGCTCTTGGCGAGCTGCGCCAGGCGCTGACGCTCATCGGACAGTTCGTTGTGGCGCTCGCCGAGGGCGCGCTCGAAATCGTTGCCCCGGGCGGTCTGGGTCATCAGGCGGGTTTCGAGGTCCGAGATCGTGATGCGCTTGGCGTCGAGCTCGCTCAGGGCTGCGGTCAGGCGCCGCTCGAGATCGTGCGACTGGGTCTCCAGGGCCGTGACCCTCTCCTCCGTCCGCAGGAGCTCTCCCTTGGTCCGCGAGAGATCGGTCTGGGATCTTTCGAGCTCCCGGCGCGTGTCGGACAGCTCGTCCAGGGTGGCGCGGTGGGCGTTTTCCAGGGCCGCCAGCGTCTCACGCGTCGCGGCGAGCAAGGTGCGGGTCTGTGCCAGGTCCTCCTCGGTGCCGCCAAGCCGTCCCTGGGTGTCCGCCAGCTCCGCTTCGAGCTGCGCGATCGTCTGGTCGCGGTCGGCGACCACTCCTTCGAGCGTCTCGATCCGGACCGCCCTTCGGCCGAGCTCCTCCATGCTCTGGTGCTTGACGGCCAGAGCCTCCTCGGCCTTGCGCTCGATGCGCCGCTGCAGAACCGCGAATTCGGCGCGCAGGTGGTCCTTCTCGGCGGTCAGTTCGGAGACGGACAGCGGAAAGAGAGCCTCGGCCCGCCGACGCGCGAGGCGCTCGGCACGGGCGTTGATGGCTGGGATGATGAGAAGCGCGATCAGGGTTGCCGCAAGAAACCCCAGCGCAAAGATCATGACGGTTTCGACCACGCGGACGCAAACTCCAAGGTGCCTGACCGGAAAAGGCTCAAGCACCTTGCCTTGTGCCTGCGCAGCCTTCCAGAGCTCTTCTGCCCCAGACTGCCGGTTCTAGCGCATTCTAGAACGGATTCCAGGTCGGTTCGGGCGTGAACTTGAGATAGCCCATATTGACGCCGAGCCTCGCGCCGACCCCGGTCCGGATCGGAACGACCACCATTTCGTCGGCCTTCGCGGCCGAAACGCCGAAGCCGCCGATCAGATAGGCCGAGCCGTCGAGGCCGACGAAGCGCCGGTAGAGGGAATCCGTGCTGGGAAGGTTGTAGACCAGCATCATGGTGCGGGCGCCCTCGCCGCCGACGTCGAAGCCGAGGGAGGGCCCCTGCCAGAAGATGCGGCGCTGCCCGGCATTGCGGGTGAAGAGCTTGCCTTCGCCGTAGCGAAGGCCGCCGAAGAAGGCGCCGGAGGCCTCCTGGCCGAGAATATAGCCGTTCGGCTCACCCCACCGGCGCACGGCTTCCTGGACGGCCAGCGCCAGTCCGCGGGCCGCGGAGCCGAAGAACTGATGGCCGGATTCGATCAGATCGTTCGAGTTGTAGGAGTTCGGATCGCCGGGATTGGCCGCATAGGCAGGCTGGATGCTCTGGGCAGCGACCTGGCTGGGCGTGGCGCCGAACAGGGCGGCGGCCGCAGCCGCCACAAGAAACATGTAACGCGAGCGCATGAAGCTATCTCCTCGCAAGAGACGCCGGGCCTGTCGGCTCCGGCACGGGGCGGAGAAGGAGGTCTCGAAGACGAGCTGCAAACCTTCCGTCGAGCCGGGAGCTTAAGCCCATCAACCCTAACAATCTCTGTATGAGGGTCGGCCCGCGGTACCGTGGGCCGATCTTTTCGAGGATGCGCTAGGAGGAGGCTACGGGCAGAGCAAGGCGGGGGGCCAGAGCGACGTCGCCCAGGGCCGCGAAGGGCCCGTTCCGGTAGCCCCGGTCCTCATGGCCGTAGGTCAGGGGGATGCCCCCGGGGCCGACCACGCAGCCGCCGGCGCGGGAGAGGATATGGTCACCCGCAGCCGTGTCCCATTCCATGGTGGGACCGCAGCGGACATAGACATCCGCCTCGCCCGAGGCGATGAGACAGAATTTCAGGGCGGACGATGCCATTCGTCTGGTGCCGATGGAAAGCGTCGAGAGGCAAGCTTCCGTCGCGTCATCCCCATGGCGGCGGCTCACGAGGGCGACCAGATCCTGAGCGGGAGCGGGTCGGGCTTTGACCTCCTTCCAGGCGAGGCTTTCTCCTGCGGAATCGGGGACCGGAGCGGACCGAGTGGTGGTGCCGGCGGCCCAGACGATCCCCATGGCAGGCGCCGCTACGACCGCCGCGATGGGCCTGGAGCCCTGGATGAGGGCGATGTTCACGCTGTACTCGCCGGTCCCCCGGATATAGTCGCTCGTCCCGTCGAGGGGATCGACCAGAAAGAAGTAATCGTCGGGCTCGACGGTGCTGGCGGTTTCCTCGGCAATGACCGGGATGCCGTTCCAGACTTCGCCGATGCGCCGGATGATCAGTTCCTCGGCGGCCAGATCCGCGGCGGTGGTCGGGGTGCCGTCGTCCTTGATCCGGCTTTCGATCAGGGCACGCTCCAGTCGTCGCAGGACGTGCCCGGCTTCCAGGGCGATCCCAGCGAGCCTGAGCGCAATTGCATCGGTATCATTGTCGTCGAGCCGCATCATGGCTTTCCTGCCCGTTCCTGCGCCAGGAGACGATCCGTCATGCCCGCTTTTCAAAGAACTCATTGCCGGTTATCCGGTTCATGTTTTCTTTCCTCGTCAGCTGTCACCATGCCGGTCGAACTCCCGATTTCATGCGTGTATAGCTGAACCTACGTCATTCCGGAGCCCTCATGGCCACGATTTCGCTCGATTCCCTCGACCTCGCCGCTCTTCTCTGCTCGCGCGTCTGCCATGACGTGATTTCTCCCGTCGGAGCGATCGTGAACGGGCTCGAGGTTTTGGAGGACGACAACGACGCTTCCATGCGGGAATTCGCCCTCGACCTGATCCAGAAGAGCGCCAGGCAGGCCTCTGCGCGGCTCCAGTTCGCCCGTCTCGCCTTCGGGGCCGCCGGATCCGCCGGAGCCTCCATCGACCTCGGCGATGCCGAGCAGGTGGCCCGCGGGCTCTTCCTGGACGACAAGATTTCCTTCGCCTGGTCGGCGCCGCGGCTGCTCTTCCCGAAGAACCGGGTCAAGCTCCTCCTCAACCTCATCATGATCGCCATCACGGCCATCCCGCGCGGCGGCTCCATCGCCGCGAACGTGTCGGGCGATGCGGAGCGGTGCGAGTTCATCATCAAGGCGAAGGGGCTCAATGCCCGCATCCCGGCCCATTCGGAGGCTCTGCTCGCCGGCGATTCCGAGAGCGGCACGGTCGATGCGCACGGCATCCAGATCTACTATGCCGGCATGATCGCCCGCGCTTCGGGCATGTCCATCGCGTTCAGCATCGAGGGCGACGAGGTGACGATCCGCGCCGTGACGGAATAGGCGACGGCTCTAACCCGATCGGTCACAACAAAAAGCCCGGCGAAAGCCGGGCTTTTTGTTGGAACTGGGGACGTTCCTGATCAGACGGCCATTCGCACGTCGGAGTCGCCGGGCTCGCGCAGCACATAACCGCGGCCCCAGACCGTCTCGATGTAGTTCTTGCCCTGCGAGGCATTGGCGAGCTTCTTGCGGAGCTTGCAGATGAAGACGTCGATGATCTTCAGCTCCGGCTCGTCCATGCCGCCATAGAGGTGGTTGAGGAACATCTCCTTCGTGAGGGTCGTGCCCTTACGCAGGGAGAGGAGTTCCAGCATCTGGTATTCCTTGCCCGTGAGGTGGACGCGAGCGCCTCCCACTTCGACGGTCTTGGTATCGAGATTGACGATCAGGTCGCCGGTGGTGATGACCGACTGCGCGTGACCCTTGGAGCGGCGCACGATCGCATGGATGCGGGCGACGAGCTCGTCCTTGTGGAACGGCTTGGTCAGGTAGTCGTCGGCGCCGAAGCCCAGGCCCTTCACCTTGTCCTCCGTGCCGGCCATGCCGGACAGAATCAGGATCGGAGTCTTCACCTTCGCGACCCGCAGGGTCCGCAGGACCTCGTAGCCCGACATGTCGGGGAGGTTCAGGTCGAGAAGGATGATGTCGTAGTCGTAAAGCTTGCCGAGGTCGACGCCCTCTTCCCCGAGATCCGTCGCATAGACGTTGAAATTCTCGGACTTCAGCATCAGCTCGATGCTCTGCGCAGTTGCGCTGTCGTCTTCGATCAGAAGTACGCGCATGTTTAATCCCCAGCCCTTGCCCTTGGGCCACTGAGCAACCGTGAGCTGCCCATTCGCCACAGGGCCTGTGGCGAATGCCCTTCTGAACTGATTCGCAACGCTAATGCAGAATGGTTAACAAACCCTGATTCTGACATGCAAGCTCTTAACGACTCGACCTCGACAATCGATCGTCCGAAGCTCCTGCCCTGTGGATTCTGCGTTACCATCCGGAATCGCGCCGCATCATCAGAAAGCTTTGTTCTTGAGGCTTTCAGGCCCCGTCCGGCTGCTCCCCGAAGAGCCGCAGCCGTAACGAGACCAGTCTTAACGAAACCGGTAAACGAAACGTTGACGAACCCGGCCGGTACAGGCTCCACGAGAGCTATTTCCGCCAGTGTCCTGTATTTCCAGAATTTTTTCGCCTCTTCGGTAAGGAAGGGTCAACTTCCATGGGCGATGGTTGCCCATGCCTGGCGGATAACTGAGCGATCCGTGCGGCAGATGAAACAGCGACGTGTGGAGTTCAATCAAGATGAAGTCGCGGGATACGCTCATCCGCCTCAAGCGCTTTCAGGTCGACGATAAACGCCGGAGAGTGGCGCAAATCGAGATGATGATCGCAGAGTTCGACCGCATGGCGGCTGACCTTGATCGAGAAATCGCTGCGGAAGAGCAAAAAGCCGGGATCACTGATCCGAACCATTTCGCCTATCCGACCTATGCCCGCGCCGCTGCACAGCGACGCGACAACCTGCGCCAGTCAGCGGAGAATCTGCATACGCAGCTCGACGATGCCAAGGCCGAACTCGGCGAGGCCTTCGAAGAGCTGAAACGAGCCGAAAGCCTGGAGGACCGGGAGCGCTCCGCCGAGCGCACGCTGGAAACCGTCATCGGTCATACCGGTCAGGCACGCACCCTGCGCGCTTCTGCTTGAAGTCTTGTTACCGATCCTTGCAAGGACGCGCCGGTGCCGGTGCGTCCTTTTTCATTTGGGCCCTGCAAGGACCGGAACGTGCGGCGCCGCCTCGAGAGGAAGAAATCCCAGCAGCCTTGGATCGTCCGCCACCTCGATGGCACGCTTGTAGGCAGTGAAGCCCGAGCGCAGGTAGAAGGTGAGGGCGGAGGGATGGTCGAGCGAGCAGGTATGGACGAAGAAGCGCGAGACCGGCCGGGCGAAGGCGCGCCGGAGCGCCTCGGTCATGAGATAGCGGCCGGCACCTTGGCCGATGATCCCGGGCACAAGCCCGAGGAAAGCCAGTTCTGCTTCATTCTGCGAACGGAAATCGAGTTCGAGGAGGCCGACATCGCCCGTGCCGTCGTTCAAGGCATAGGCCTCGACCGCAGGGTCACCGAGGATTGAGGCCAGATCGCCGTCGGGCATGACCGCACGGCTGAACCAGAGCCAGTCTTCGCCGATCCGGCGGAACAGCCTGCGATAGCGGACGAGATCGTGGTCGATGCGCTCCAGGGACAAGCCTTCCGGGGCCCTCACGGGAGAAAGCCGCGGAGGCTCATGCATCTCCAGGTACGTCACGACCGTGGCGATTTTTCCCGGCGGCAGGTCGGTATAACCGTTCAGGTCGAGCGCTACCGGTCTTGTCGTCATGTCGTCCGCCGCTGGATCTCTCGATGAGGCGAAAGTGCTCTCTCACGGGTGACACGGGAGGGCAACCGAAAGATGGCGGACGCATCGTACCCGGTGAGGGTTCCTGCTCTTCCGGACGGCAGCAGGCGCAGAGGTTCAGCAGCGCTTTCCTGCAGGATTCGGACCGGCTGCGGGTATCGAGTGGTGCGCCTCAATATCCCCTTGCGGCTTCAGAGGTTCTTGGGGCACAGAGGGGGGAAGGGAAGGAGATTGGCCAACTCAATGAAAAATGTGCGTGAGTTCATCTGGCCCGCGATCGGGCTTCTGGCGGTCATCGTTTCCGGTTGGCTTCTTTACAACGAGCTTCGCGGTCTGTCGCTGGACGACGTCTGGGACAGCCTGACGGCGATTCCCGGCGAGCGCTATGCCTTGGCCGGCCTCTCCACCCTCGTCGCCTATATCGCCTTGGCTTGGTACGACCGGATCGCGCTCCTGCACCTGGGCGTTCGCCACATCTCGTGGCTTTTCGTTTCCATCACCTCGTTCACGACCTATGCCCTGTCGCACAATATCGGTGCATCGGTGTTCTCCGGGGCGGTCGTGCGCTACAGGGCCTATACCTCGAAGGGCCTGAGCGCGGCCCAGATCGCGGTGCTGGTCGCTCTCTGCTCCTTCACCTTCGGCCTCGGCACCATTCTGCTCGGCGGCGTGGTCCTGACGCTCGACCCGACGCTCCTGCATAGGCTCGAAGAACTCCTGCCGGCTGCGCTCACGAACCCCGCGACGGCACGGGTCGTCGGTCTGCTGCTCCTCGGATTCGTCGCGCTCTATGCGGCCGGCTCGATCCTGCACCTGCCGCCGCTCGTCATCCGCAAGGCGAAGCTCGAATATCCCCGCCCCGCCATCATGGGGCGGCAGCTCATCGCAGCTCCGCTCGAATTGCTGGGAGCGGCGGGCA
This sequence comes from Microvirga sp. GCM10011540, assembly GCF_042650665.1. Classification (NCBI taxonomy): domain Bacteria; kingdom Pseudomonadati; phylum Pseudomonadota; class Alphaproteobacteria; order Hyphomicrobiales; family Methylobacteriaceae; genus Microvirga; species Microvirga sp. GCM10011540. Next base: position 59,552 of record NZ_JBHSBQ010000024.1, read on the forward strand.
TCATCTACTTCGCCCTCCCGGCCCAGCTCGAGCCGAGTTTCATCGTAGTGCTGGCCGTGTTCCTGGCCTCGTTCTCGGCGGCTCTCGTCAGCCATGCTCCGGGAGGGCTGGGCGTTTTCGAGCTCGTCTTCCTGACGGCGATGCCCGATATCCCGAAGGCCGACGTCCTGGCCGCCCTCATCGTCTTCCGTCTCTTCTACCTCCTGATCCCGTTCGCGATCTCGCTGATCGTCGTTCTCCTCTTCGAGCGGGCGCGCTTGGCGCAGGCATGGAGAACCCGGGCCGGAGACGGCCAGGTTCCTCCGGCGCCGCTGGCATGAGGGAGCCATGACGTTCCTCGGCCGACGGCTAAGGTTCGGCCTTTCGACCCTCCTGGGTCCAAAGCCCCTGGGGTTCTTTATTCCTTACCGATACGCGGCAAGCGTCACGCCGACCGACTATCCGGCCTTGCGCCCGGTCTTCGAGGCGGCGCGCCCGAGCTTCGCCGATCTTCTCGATACCATCGAAAGCCATGCGGACGACCTCCGACGCATCCTGAAGGGGAGGGGGCCGGCACGGTTCGACCAGGATTGGTTTCCGCGGCTCGATGCTGCGGCCGCCTATGCCCTCGTGCGGCGGGAAAAGCCTCGCCGGATCGTCGAGATCGGCTCGGGCCACTCGACGCGGTTCATGGCCCGAGCGGTGCAGGACGGAGGCCTTGCCACACGCATCATCTGCATCGATCCGTCCCCGCGAGCAGCCCTTGCCCAACTCGACGTCGAGCATCGGCCCATTCTCCTGGAAGAGGCCGATCCTGCCGTGTTCGATGCGCTCCGGGAGGGCGACATCCTCTTCATCGACTCGAGCCATATCGCGATGCCCGGCACCGATGTGGATCGCCTGCTGCTGAACGTTCTGCCGCGCCTCGCTCCCGGCACCCTGATCCACATCCACGACATCACCCTTCCCGATGCCTATCCGGAAGTGTGGTCATGGCGCTCGTACAACGAGCAGATTCCCGTCGGCACGCTGCTTCAGGGCGGGGCCTATGAACTCGTCTTCGCGAGCCACTTCGTCGTCAAGGAGGTTCTGCCGACAATGAAGGGCGGCATCCTGGCCGACCTGCCACTCGGCCCGGGCGCTCACGAGACGAGCCTGTGGCTGCGAAAGCGGGAGAGGTGATCGGCCGTTAGCCTGAGACGATGGTCTTCTCAGGAGACGGTGGACGGTCTCTGCCCCGGCTCCGGCACGAGGATGCCCGCATCCGCATATTCGTTCAGCTTGTTGCGCAGGGTGCGGATCGAGATTCCGAGGAGCTTGGCCGCATGGGTCCTGTTGCCGAGGCAGTGATCCAGCGTGTCGATGATGAGGTGACGCTCCACCTCGGCCACCGTCCGGCCGACGAGCAGATGCCTCGGAGGAGCGGCCGCCGGCCCCTGCGGCGGGACGGAGGACTCCCGGAACTGTCCGTGTGGCGATGTCGACCGGCTCGAAGACGCGGAGGCTGAAGGCAATGCAGGACCTGTCTGGATAGGAATGCTTAGCAACAATTTCCCAATCTATGGTTAGGAATTGCTTAACGTGGCGGCAGGTCGGCGGATAAACGAAAAAGGCGCCGCCCTTTCGGCAGCGCCTGCGATGGAGATCACTGCGAAAGGGTTACTGGCGGTATTGCTGGATGCGCGTGGTGCGGAGTCCGGCGAGGCCGTGCTGGTCGATGGACAGCTGCCAGCTCAGGAATTCCTCCGTGGTCAGCGTATAGCGCTGGCAGGCTTCCTCTAGGCTCAGCAGACCGCCGCGAACGGCGGCAACGACTTCGGCCTTGCGGCGGATGACCCATCGACGTGTGGACGATGGAGGAAGGTCGGCAATCGTCAGGGGACTGCCGTCAGGCCCAATGACATACTTGACCCTTGGGCGGTGGGGTTCGGTCATGATACGCTCACACAAAAATTCAACGACCTCGTTAGGCTCGAAGCTACGCCACGGCGCTTAATGTTTTCCTAAACGCCGCAGGGCCCGTTCCGAGGGTGCCCAGATTTAGCCATAATAGTTAAAGCCCTCTTATTGGCCGCCGCGCTCTGGAACATTGAAACGGCAATCGCTATACAAGGATTTTGGCCCCTCCCGTGCGCCGCCTTGAACGGCGCCTCTGGATGGAACGATGCTCAACTCACTCGGACTTCCCAAGGAGCCGTCCCAGACTCGCGTCGTGGTCGCGATGTCGGGCGGCGTCGACTCTTCCGTCGTGGCGGCGCTTCTCAAGCGCGAAGGCTACGACGTGCTCGGCATAACGCTGCAGCTCTACGACCACGGCGCTGCCGTGCACCGCAAAGGCGCCTGCTGCGCCGGGCAGGACATCTACGATGCCCGCCGCGTTGCGGAGATGATCGGCATTCCCCATTACGTGCTCGATTACGAAGAGCGCTTCCGCGCGGCCGTGATCGACCGCTTCACGCAGAGCTATCTGGCGGGTGAAACCCCGATCCCCTGCGTGGAGTGCAACCGCTCCATCAAGTTCCGGGACCTCCTGGACACCGCCAAGGAGCTCGGAGCGGACATCCTCGCCACGGGCCACTACGTGGCGAGCCGTGCCCTGCCGGACGGACGCCGTGCCCTTCACCGTGCCGCCGACCCGGATCGGGACCAGAGCTACTTCCTCTATGCCACGACGCCCGAGCAGCTGAGCCTCCTCCGGTTCCCGCTCGGCGAACTGCCGAAGGACGAGACGCGGGCGCTGGCCCGGGAGTTCGGTCTCATGGTGGCCGAGAAGGCCGACAGCCAGGACATCTGCTTCGTCACGCAGGGGCGCTACAGCGACGTCATCGAGCGTCTGAAGCCCGGAGCCGTCCAGGGCGGCGAGATCGTCCACGTGGACGGCCGGGTCCTGGGGCGTCACGAGGGCATCATCCATTACACGGTCGGGCAGCGGAAGGGGCTGGGCCTCTCCGTCGGCGAGCCGCTCTACGTGGTCCGGCTGGACGCCAAGGAGGCGCGGGTCGTGGTCGGGCCGCGGGAGGCACTCGCAACCCGCCTGATCCGCATCGGCGACGTGAACTGGCTGGGCGACGAGCCGCTCGAGAGCCTGGGGGAGGGGGGCATGGAGGTGGCCGTGCGCGTCCGCTCCACCAGGGAGCCCCGTCCGGCGATCCTTCGGTTCTCGGGAACCGGCGCTACTGTCGAGCTGTTGTCGGCGGAAGATGGGGTGTCTCCCGGTCAAGCTTGTGTCATCTATGAGAGCGATGCTCCTCGGGCACGGGTGCTTGGCGGGGGCACCATCGCTCGCACCGCAGCCGAAGCCGCGCCCGCCGCGGCCTGAGGCGCTCATCTAGGGAAACTCTATGACGGATGGACCGACCACGGCCCTGATGCGCAAGGCTTATGCGCGTTGGGCCCCGATCTACGACCTTGTCTACGACAAGCTGACCGAGCCGGCCGCCCGCGCCGCCGTCAACGCCGCGGTCGCCTGCGGCCCTAAGGTCCTGGAGGCCGGGGTCGGAACGGGGCTGTCGCTCGGCTATTATCCGAGCCACGCGGAGGTCTATGGGGTCGATTTGTCCGAGGACATGCTGCGCCGTGCTCAGGCGAAGGTCGACAAGCGGGGCCTTACCCACGTGAAGAGCCTGCAGGTGATGGATGTCACCCGCCTCGGTTTCCCGGATGCGATGTTCGATGCCGTCACGGCCCAGTTCATCATCACGCTCGTGCCCGAACCGGAAACGGCCCTGTCGGAATTCGCGCGAGTGCTGAAGCCCGGCGGCGAAATCGTTCTTGCCAACCACTTCGGCCAGCCTTCCGGTCCCGTCGCCGCCATGGAGGAACTGGCCTCGCCCGTGGTCAAAGCCATCGGCTGGAGTTCTGCCTTCAAGGCCTCCCGCGTCGAGGCGTGGGCGCGGGAGACGGGCTTCATGGATGTGGTCGAACTGAAGCCTCTCTTTCCTGCCGGCTTTTTCAAGCTGATGCGCATCAGGAAGCGCGCCTAAAGACCGCGGAAGACGTGACTCCCGCGGCTTCCGCCCTATTTTCAGGGTAGGAATCGATCAATATTCAGCGAAAGTCAGCTCCAATGCGCATCTTCATGTTCGCGTCCCAGGCCAAGGACGATCTTCATGCCTTCGCGGGTGACGAGGCCGGAAGCAAGCTTCCTGCCAAGTATGGCCCATGGGGATTGACCGGTGCGCTCCAGTCCCGGGAAGCGCCGCCGCACAAGTTCTCGCGCCGTGTCATCGAGCAGGCGATCTCGGCCGAGGGATTCCAGCTCTGGCGCACCAAGCCCAAGGGCTGATCCTCCAGGAAGCGGGGCTCTTGCCTCGCTTCCCCTCCTCGTTCGCGGCTGCAGGAGCGGGCGAGGACGCGCAGGCGAGAAAAGATGAACTTGGCCGCGGGTCTTCCTTGACAGGGGGCATCAACCTTCCCTATATCGCCCTGGCCTGACGCGGGGTTCGCCCCGCCATCTGGGGCGGAGTAGCTCAGTTGGTCAGAGCAGAGGAATCATAATCCTTGTGTCGGGGGTTCAAATCCCTCCTCCGCTACCATCCCATCCGGAAAATTCGAAAAGCTTCGGTCAGCCTCTCCTGAGAGGCTTCCGGTTGTCATTCGTGAGCATGGCGGCTTTGCAGGCCGATGCCACGGCCCAGCGCTCAAGCAAGGGGCCTGAGACGGTCGGCCCATGCCGGCGGAGCGGCGTTCCCGGAGCAGCGCGATCCCTGGGCAGACAGGACCTCACGTGCTCCGGTTCGGTCGAGCAGAGCGACTGACTTACAGCACCTCGAGAACCTTCTGCGGCGCAGGAGCAGCCTGGCCGGCATAGCGGCGGATCATGGTGGCGCAGAACTCGGCGAACTCCTCCTTCACCTGGGGAGCGCTCGTATGGTGCGGCGCGATCCCGCGATGCTCAGGCGTAAAGCAGAAGGTCACCGTGACATCGAAATCGGCAAGCGCCTCCATCTGACGGTCGAACCAGTCGAGGGCATTGGGGCGGAAGCTGTCCGCCCAGGACAGGCCCGTACGCAGATGCTTCACGCCGAGGCGCTTCATCCATGCGACGGCGTCGTCCAGACGATGATCCTCGAAATGGAACCACTGGCAGAGCCCCATCTCGGAGGCATGTTTCGCATACTCTTCGAGAGCAGGTTTCGGGGACCCGTCCTCGCGGAGGAGCCCCATGTAGAAATGGCGGTAATAGGATGAGCCTTCCGCCTCGCGGTGCCGGGTCGTCGCGCCCCAGGCGCGAGGGAGATCGTAGAGGCTGTACCAGTGAATCCGAGGCACCTCGCCGATCAGAAGCTCCGCGGTGCGTTTCAGACCCCAGACCTGCACCTCCTCGGCTCCGAAGGTCGAGATTCCGACCTCCGTCACCCAGATCGGCTTGTCCGTCACGGCGCGAATCTCGTCGATCTTGGACGGCCATTCGTGGATCTGCCAGAGGTTCCAGTCCAGGGGAAAGCCATGGACGGCCACGACGTCGATATGGTCGAGAACGCCACGGTTCGACAGATTCTGGATGAACGCGGGATCAATCGGCGAGATGCCGCCGAGAACCCGTGGCAGGGTCGGGTTCTCGGCCTTGATGGCTTGGCCCGCGGCAATGGCCATCTCGGCAAAGAGCCCCCATTCCGGATCGATTTCCGGATCCCAGTGGGATTTATTGTTGGGCTCGTTCCAGATCATTGCGGCTTCAATCATGGCGTGCTCCCTTTGGCCGGGTAGACCGCTCCTGCCCCATGTGGAGCATCGACGCGGCGACAGATGTAAACTTCAGTCTCAGGATGCTGCACGATCTCGAAGCCGGCGCTGCGGAGCATCGCCTCCACGCAGGCTGCGTTCGGCGCCCACCAGTTGGTCGGATCGTCCGCATAACGATGCTCGATGAAGTGCATCTTCGGATACCTGGGATCGTCGAAATGCTCGGTCTCCCAGAAGGTATAGTTCTCCTCGACCGGAAAGGACTCCGCCGAACCGCGCTGCATCGACTGGAAGACGAGCATGTCCTTCGCCACATGCTCGTGGATGAGATCGAGTGCGAGGAGCGGATGGCGCAGATGATAGAGAACCCCCATGAAGAGCACGATGTCGAAGCGCTCTCCGAGCGAGCCGAGGTCGTAGACCGACAGCTTGCGAAACTCGATGTCGTGCCCGGTCTGCTGCGCAGCGAACCGTGCCTGGGCAAGATAGGTGTCGTCGAAGTCCACGCCGAGCACCCGGCTTGCTCCGCGTTTCTTCATCTCGATGGAGTAGAAGCCGCCGTTGCAGCCGATATCGAGAACGGACTTTCCTGTCAGGTCCTGCGGGACGGCGTCGGCGAAGCGCTGCCACTTCACAGCCGGATAGTTGCCGAGGAAGTGGTTCGGCGCAGTCCAGACACCGCCAAGTTCGATGTTGTGAAACCACGGACCCAGCGCCTCGGCTCGCCGGCGGATCTCATCGATGGAAGTTGGATCGATCGCGTTCATGGCAGAACTCTATTCTCTCGTTTCGTCATGGAGGGCGTGATGGAGGGGGCAGAAGGCTGCTCCTGCACCGCGAAGTCCGGCACATCCTGCATTTCTGTCGGGACGGCTCAGGGGCAGGGGCACGAGGAGGGCATAGGGAATGCTGGCATGAGACATCATGCGGCCACCACCTCGTTGAGGCGCAACACCTTCGCGCCCCAATCCGCGACGGTGACGGTGCTGATCGACGCCGGATCGATGTCGAAGCGGCCGTATGCGTCGATCGGCATCCCGAGATAATAGAGCAGCGCCGCCTTGATCACGTCGCAATGGCTCACGAGCACGACCGGACGGCCTGAATAGGTCTTGCGCATCTGCTCCATGGCGCCGACGATCCGGGCCTGAACCTCAAGCATCGTCTCGCCATCGGGAGGCCGCGTGACGCTGCGGGCGCTGTTCCACTGCTTCCAGAGGGGAACATGGGTCAGTTCGTCGAAGCTCATACCCGACCATCCGCCGAATTCGATCTCGACGATGGGCTCGCAGATTTCGAGCGGACGGCCGATGCGGGCTGCGATGGGTTCAGCCGTCTCCCTCGCTCGTTCAAGGGGACTCGTCAGGACCGCGGCGACGCTCTCGTTTGCGAGACGTTCCGAAAGACGTTCGGCCTGAGCCTTGCCGACGGAGCCGAGAGAAACTCCCGGCATGCGTCCGCAGAGAACCGTTCCCACTCTGTCATGGGCGGCATGCCGCACGAGGAAGAAGGTGGTGGTCACGCCTGCATCTCCGCGGCGTCACTCATCGTCGCCATTGATGAACCGAATGGTCCTCTCGCGGGCCTCGCTGTCGGTGAACTGCTGCGGCGGCGATTTCATGAAATAGCTGGAAGGCCCGGTGAGGGCGCCGCCGATCTTGCGGTCCATCGCCAGCTTGGCGCAGCGCACGGCATCGATGACGATGCCCGCCGAGTTCGGCGAGTCCCAGACTTCGAGCTTGAGTTCGACGTTGAGCGGAACTCCGCCGAACGTGGTACCTTCCATGCGGATGTAGGCCCACTTGCGATCGGTGAGCCACGGCACGTGGTCGCTCGGGCCAACGTGAATGTCGCCGGCGGGCAGCGGGATGTCGAGCTGACTCGAGACGGCCTGCGTCTTCGAGATCTTCTTCGATTCCAGCCGCTCACGCTCGAGCATGTTCTGGAAATCGGTGTTGCCGCCGAAATTGAGCTGATAGGTCCGATCGAGGCGAACGCCGCGCTCGCGGAAGAGATTGGCCAGGACGCGATGAACGATGGTGGCGCCGACCTGGCTCTTGATGTCGTCGCCCACGATCGGAAGACCCCTCTCCTCGAAGCGCCTCCGCCATTCGGGATCGGACGCGATGAACACAGGAATGCAGTTCACGAAGGCGCAGCCGGCCTCCAGCGCGCGCTCTGCATACCATTCCGTGGCCTTCTGCGAGCCCACCGGCAGGTAGGACACCAGGACATCCGTTCCCGACTGGCGGAGAACTTCAGTCACATCCGCTTCTTCTTCCTCGGATTCGGCAATCTCATCCCGCAGGTACTTGCCCAGGCCATCGAGCGTCTTGCCCCGGCGAACGATGATCCCGCTTTGGGGGACGGCAGCGAAGCGTTGGGTATTGTTCGGCTCCGCAAAAATCGCATCCGCCACGTCGCGGCCCACCTTGGAGGCATTCACGTCGAAGGCAGCCGATACCTCAACGTCGCTGATGTGATAGCCACCGAGCTCTATGTTCATGAGCCCCGGAATCGGTTCGTTTCCTTTGGCGTCTCGATAGTAGGAGAGCCCCTGCACGAAGGAGGATGCGCAGTTGCCGACGCCGACGATCCCGACACGGACCTTTCCTGAACTCATGGCGGCTTTCCCCTTGTTGGCGGACGGATGCTGGTACTCCTTCAGGCTGGCACAGCCGCAGGCAGTCAGCATCGGGCCCGGCTCCTAGTCCCCAAGCTTAGCCGTCAACGCCGCAACGGCGCAGGTTGTTCCGTCGGGGCCCCCGCGATGAGACTCTTGTCTTTGCCCCGGGCTGCTCAAACTACCCTTCCAGCAGGAACAAAGAAGATGCTTTGGCGTTTGTTTAGCGAAAGGCCAAGCTTGGGCCGGAATCCGTATGGGTCGATCGAGGATGGCTGGTGCTCGCTGTGAAGTCGAGTCTGCATCCGAGAGTATCGACAGCTCATGTGGCTGCCCGGTCGAAGGCGAGGCCTCATTCCCAGTTACCTACCCTCCGACCCCTGGTTCGGAAACCAATCTGGAGTGACCCGTGGCAGATACGATCCTCATTACCGGCGGTGCGGGCTTCATCGGCCGTTATGTCGCGCGGGCCTGCTTGGAGCGAGGGCATCGGGTGCGCGTCCTCGACAGCCTTATCGAGCAGGTGCATGGCGACAGGACGCAGGCCGACGGGCTCGATCCCGAGGTTGAGGTCGTCGTCGGCGACGTTCGTGACGAGACCGCGATCCTGCGCGCGCTCAAGGGTGTGACCAAGGTGGTCCACCTCGCGGCCGAGGTCGGCGTGGGCCAAAGCATGTACGCGGTCGACCGCTATGTCTCGGTGAACGATTACGGCACGGCGGTCTTGTTCCAGCAGCTCATCGACAACCCTGTCAAACGGGTGGTCGTCGCGTCTTCCATGAGCATCTACGGCGAGGGGCTCTACAAGGACGCCGACGGGCGGCTGATGGAAGATGTCGTTCGCGTGCCGCGAGCCAGCGAGAATGCCTCCTGGGATCCGCTCGACGCGCAGGGACGCCCTCTCATTCCGGTTCCCACTCCCGAGTGGAAGCGCCCGGCTCTGGCGTCGGTCTATGCTCTGTCCAAGTACGTGCAGGAGCGCCTGACGCTGACCCTTGCTCCCGCCTATGGCATGGAAGGCGTGGCGCTCAGGCTCTGGAACGTCTACGGGCCCGGACAGGCGCTCTCCAATCCTTATACAGGTGTTCTCGCCATCTTCTCCTCGCGGCTCCACAACGGTCAGCCGCCCATGATCTTCGAGGATGGGCAGCAGCGCCGTGACTTCGTGCATGTCGAGGACGTGGCTCAGGCCTTCCTTCTTGCGCTTGAGCACGAGAAGGCGCCGGGGGGCGTGTTCAATGTCGGCAGCGGCCAGGACCGGACGGTGTGCGAGGTCGCGGAGCTTCTCGGCAAGGCCATGAACCGGCCGATCGAGCCCGAGATCGCCGGCAAGGCCCGCATCGGCGACATTCGCCACTGCATTGCCGATATCAGCAAGATTCAGCAGGAATTGGGCTATGCCCCCCGCCGTGACTTTTCGGCGGGTCTGGCGGAGCTGGCCGAATGGGTTGCGAAGCAGGAGGCCAAGGATCTCGTTCAGGAGGCCCGCAAGGAACTCGAGTCCCGGGGACTCGTCGCATGAGGCAGGACGATCATCCCAGCGCGCCGGCTATTCTGCGCCGCCGCCCGATCCTTGTGACTGGCGGCGCCGGTTTCATCGGATCGAACCTGGCTGACCGCTTCGCGCGCGAAGGCCACGATGTGCTCGTCTACGACGCGCTCGCCCGGCCGGGCGTCGATGCGAACCTGGAGTGGCTCAAGAAGCGTCATCCCGGCAGGATCTCCGCCGTCGTCGCGGACATCCGGGATGAGGCGACGCTTGCCGATGCCGCCCAGGAGGCGCAGGCCGTCTTTCACATGGCCGCTCAGGTGGCGGTCACGACGAGCCTCGTCGATCCGCGTGAGGATTTCGAAATCAACGTCCGCGGAACGTTGAACCTCCTCGATGCGCTCCGTCGGCGCAGCGAACCGGTCCCGCTCGTCTTTGCCTCTACCAACAAGGTCTATGGCGACCTTGCCGATGTCGAACTGGACAAGACGAACGACTCCTATGTGCCGCGCGATCCAGCGATCAGAAATGCCGGCATCGGGGAAGGGCGCCCCCTCGATTTCCACACACCCTATGGCTGCTCCAAGGGCGCGGCCGATCAGTACGTTCTCGACTATGCTCGGTCCTTCGGGGTGCCGACCTGCGTTCTGCGCATGAGCTGCATCTATGGCCAGCGGCAGATGGGCACCGAGGACCAGGGCTGGGTGGCGCATTTCCTGATCCGGGCCTTGAGGGGAGAGCCGATCTCCATCTACGGCGACGGTTGCCAGGTGCGGGACGTCCTCGACATCTCGGATGCCGTCGAGGCTTATGTTTCCGCATGGAGAAACATCGATGCCGTCCAGGGTCGGGCATTCAATCTGGGCGGAGGGCCGGCGAACGCGATCAGCCTCAGACAGCTTCTGTGCCACATCGAGGATCTGCTGGGGCACCCTGTCGAGACGACCTATTCCGACTGGCGTGCGGGTGACCAGCGCTACTACGTCTCCGACACGCGTCTCCTGACCCGCGAGCTCGGGTTGAATGCCCCAACACCTTGGCGCAAAGGCGTTGCCGCCCTTGCCCAGTGGCTGCAGGAGGAAAGGGGACACGGGAAGGCCGGGCAATCCAGTTTCCGCCGCCATGCCGCGGAGGCCTTGTCATGAGATGCGCCTCAAGCTGGACGAGCCCGCTCGCTCAAGCGCAGGAGCAGGTGGCGTGCGGCACGACCAGCAGACAGACAGGCGACCGTCGCTCCCCGGCGGCCAGATGCTCCGGCATTTTCTTCCGTGACCGTGCATTCACACCGAATGGTCTGGAGGCCGCGTGTCTGCAGATTTGAACACTGGCTCAGATCTGCGGGTATTCATGACGGCCGATGCCGTTGGCGGCGTCTGGCAGTATGCCCTCGATCTGGCCGATGGCCTGCGCGCCCATCAGGTGGAAGTCACGCTCGCAGTGCTTGGTCCTGCGCCATCGGAGGATCAGCAGGCGATGGCTGAGGCCGTCGGCGTCAAGCTGATCCTGACGGGACTTCCTCTCGATTGGACCGCCACCCGCCGTAGCGAGGTCGAGGAGGCCGCGAGGATTGCCGCCCGCATCGCCGCGCAGGCTGCCCCGGATCTGATCCACCTCAACAGTCCGGCCTTGGCTGGAGGAGCGGATTTTCCCGCTCCCGTCGTGGCGGTCTGCCATTCCTGCGTCGCCACGTGGTGGCAGGCGGTTCGCTCCGGACCTCTCCCAGACGAATTCACATGGCGCACGGAACTCGTTCGGCAGGGTTACCGTGCGGCAGACATGCTGATAGCTCCGACATTGGCTTTTGCCCGTTCGACAGCAGACATCTACGAGCTCGAGAGAGGGCCCGCCGTCGTACGGAACGGACGGCGTGGAGGGCTGGTCTGCGAGCCGGCATCCTCCGAGCCGGCCGCCTTCACCGCCGGGCGGCTTTGGGACGATGGCAAGAATATCGCCACCATCGATCGTGCTGCCGCGCGGTTGTCGATCCCGGTCTTGGCTGCAGGTCCGCTTGACGGGCCGAACGGCGCCCGCGTTCACGTCGAGCATGTCCGTACGCTGGGCAGGCTGGGCGACGAGGAAATCCGAACCCATCTCAGCAAAAGGCCGATCTTCGTTTCGGCCGCTCGCTATGAACCGTTCGGTCTTGCGGTGTTGGAGGCGGCACAGGCCGGCTGTGCGCTCGTCCTCTCCGACATTCCGACATTCCGCGAACTCTGGGACGGTGTAGCTGCCTTCGTTCCACCTGACGATGACGAGGCACTTGCGAACGCAGTCGAGCATTTCGCTTCACGCTCGGAGCTGCGCGTGCAGCAAGGTCTCGCGGCCCGGGAGCGGGCGAAGAGCTACAGCGTCGAAGCGATGAGCGCCGGCATCTTGGCCGCGTATCGCTCCCTGCTTCAGTCGAAGATCCGTAAATCCTCTCTCGAGGAAGCCGCTGCATGAAAATTGTCTACTTCACCCATTCGCTGGCCTCATGCTGGAATCATGGCAACGCACATTTCCTGCGAGGCGTCCTGCGGGAGCTTGCAAGCCGCGGCCATGAAGTAACGGCTTACGAGCCTGCAGGAGCCTGGAGCCTTGATAACCTCCTGAAGGATCATGGTGAAAAAGGGCTTTCCTCCTATCGCAGTCTTTACCCCGAGTTGTCGTCGAACACGTTCAATGAGGATATCGATCTCGATGAAGCCCTGGCCGGTGCGGATGTGGTCATCGTGCATGAATGGAACGATCCCTGGCTCGTCGCTGCGATTGGCAAGCTGCGCCGCGGGGGAGCGCCCTTCACACTGCTCTTCCACGACACCCACCACAGAGCCGTGAGCGATCCGAAGGCGATCAAGCAGTTCGATCTCGATGGCTATGACGGCGTTCTCGCCTTCGGCGAGACGCTTGCCGAAGTCTACCGTCGCTGGGGCTGGGGCAACCGGGTTTACGTCTGGCATGAGGCCGCCGATACGAAGCTCTTCCGCCCGCCCGCGGAGGAGAGCGATCGGAAAGGGCTCGTCTGGATCGGCAATTGGGGGGACGGCGAGCGCAGTGCTGAGCTGGAGAGTTTTCTCCTGCGGCCGGCGAGGACCGTTGCATTGCCGCTAGAGATCTATGGCGTCCGCTATCCGGAAGAAGCTCTCGCAATGCTCGACCGGTATGGCGTGGCCTATCGCGGCTGGCTGCCGAACGCCCGGGCTCCGGAGGTTTTCGCACGCCACTTGGCAACGGTTCATGTGCCCCGCCGGTTCTACGTCGACATGCTTCCCGGCATCCCGACCATCCGCGTCTTCGAGGCGCTGGCCTGCGGCATTCCACTCGTGTCTGCACCCTGGCAGGACAGCGAGGGGCTGTTCAGGCCCGGGACGGACTACCTGGTTGCCGAGAGTGAGGCGCAGATGGAGCGCCATTTGAGAGCCATCAACAGCGATCCCGATCTCCGGAAGTCCCTGGTGGAGAACGGTTTGGCCGCTATCCGCAACCGCCATTCCTGCGCCCACAGGGTCGATCAGCTTCTTGCCATCCTTGCCACATACGGTGCCGCCGCGCCGACGGAGATGTCCGCATGAAAATCGCGTTTTACGGGTCCAGCCTTCTGTCTTCCTACTGGAACGGGGCCGCCACTTACTACCGCGGCATGCTCAGCGATCTTGCGCGACGCGGATACAGCATCACCTTCTATGAGCCGGATGCCTTCGATCGCCAGAAGCATCGGGACATCGAGCCGCCGGAATGGGCCGAAGTGAAGGTCTATCCTGCAACCGAGGAGGCATTGCGTGCGGTCATCGCGGAGGCGGCCCGGGCCGATGTTGTCGTGAAGGCATCAGGTGTCGGAGTCTTCGACAATGAACTTCTGGAGGGCGTCGTCGCCGCTTCGCGGCCCGAGGCAGTCCGCATTTTCTGGGACGTCGATGCTCCCGCAACGCTCTCCGAGCTGAGGGAAAGTCCGGACCATCCGCTGCATCGCACCATGCCGGCGCTGGATCTCGTTCTCACCTATGGTGGAGGTCCGCCGGTCGTTGAAGCCTATGAGGGGTTCGGTGCACGGCGGTGCATGCCGATCTACAATGCGCTTGATCCTTCGACCCACCATCCTGTTCCGGCGGATGAGCGTTTCAAGGCGGATCTCTCCTTTCTCGGCAATCGTCTCCCGGACCGTGAAGCGCGTGTGGAGCACTTCTTCCTGGAGCCGGCCGCCCGTCTGCCGAATCGCAGCTTCCTCATTGGCGGCAACGGGTGGGAAACGAAGGGAATGCCGGCCAATGTGCGCCACATCGGCCACGTCTACACGCGTGACCACAACGCGTTCAATACAAGCCCGCTGGCCGTTCTCAATATCGCCCGTGATTCCATGGCGACCACAGGCTTTTCCCCCGCGACCCGCGTATTCGAGGCTGCAGGCGCAGGGGCATGCCTGATTACCGATGCCTGGGTCGGCCTAGAGCTCTTTCTCAAAGAAGGCGAGGAGGTTCTCGTCGCGCGTGACGGCAAAGACGTCGCCGACCATGTCGAGGCTCTGACACCGGCACGCGCCAAAGCCATCGGCGATGCGGCGCGAGAGCGCATCTTGAAGGAACACACCTACGCGCGCCGTGGCGCCGAGGTCGACGCCATCCTGCGCCAGCAGGCTTCACAGAAGCAGGAAAGGAGCGTTGCGTGACGAGGCTCCAGGTTGTCGTCATTGGGCTGAGTCTCTCTTCCTCCTGGGGAAATGGCCATGCCACCACGTTTCGGGCGCTGCTAAAGGCTTTCGCCGCACGTGGCCATGAGGTGCTCTTCCTCGAGAGGGACGTCCCCTGGTATGCGGCCCATCGTGACCTCTCGAACCCGGACTTCTGTCAGCTGGAATTCTATACCAGCCTGGCCGATCTCGCTCGCTACAAGGACAAAGTCGCGAATGCCGATGCTGTCATCGTGGGCTCCTATGTGCCGGAAGGCGTCGCTGTCGGCGAATGGGTTCAGAACGCAGCAAAAGGCGTGACGGCCTTCTACGACATCGACACACCGGTCACGCTCGCGAAACTGGAGCGTGGAGACTATGAGTATCTCGCGCCGAAGCTGATCCCTGGTTACGACGTCTACTTCTCGTTCACAGGCGGCCCGACGCTGGATCTCCTCATGGATCACTACGGCTCACCGGCAGCGCGGGCGCTATATTGCTCCGTCGACCCTGAGGTCTACCCCGTATTGAGCCGGGAGAAACGTTGGGACCTCAGCTATCTTGGGACATACAGCCCGGATCGGCAGCCGACACTGGAGCGTCTTCTGGTCGAGACGGCGCGGCGTGTGCCACATATGCGCTTCGTCGTGGCCGGTCCTCAATACCCGGAAGACATTCAATGGCCGGAAAACGTCGAGCGGATAGACCACGTCCCCCCGAGCGATCATCCTGCCTTCTATGCCGCAAGCCGCTTCACTTTGAACGTGACACGCGCGGATATGATCCGCGCAGGCTTCAGTCCGAGCGTACGCCTGTTCGAAGCTGCCGCCTGCGCGACCCCGATCATCTCGGACGTATGGGCGGGTCTCGACACTCTTCTTCTGCCAGGACGGGAGATCATTCTCGCTGAAAGGGCGGATGACGTCATCGAGGCCCTTTGCGGGTGGTCTGATGCCAAGCGCGCGGCGCTTGGAGCCGCCGCTCAAGCAAGAATCCTGGCGGAGCATACCGCAGGTCACCGCGCTCTCTCGATGGAGGGCGGTCTTCTCGAGGCTCTGCATCGCAGAAGCCATGAGCACAGGCCCGTCCTGCAAGCCGCATCCGGAATCTGAGAATAGATTCTATGGATAAGGTTGAACAAATGCCAAGCTTTTGGGTTGGAGCAACAAAGGCTTAAGTCTTCAGTATCGCGTTGTGATCTAGTAAGGAGACGTCTTCATGAAGAACGGCAAAAGCAAGCTCGTCCTTGTCACGGGTGGAGCCGGATTTCTCGGGTCCCACTTGTGCGATGCCCTTCTCAGTGAAGGCGCTCACGTGGTTGCCGTCGATAACTTTCTCACAGGGCGTAAGCAGAATCTCCGTCATCTTGAGCGAGAGCCCCGCTTCGATCTGATCGATAGCGACATCATCAGGCCCCTGCCTGCCCGACTGCGCTCGAAGCGGACGAAGTTCGATCAGATCTTCAATCTGGCGTGCGCAGCGTCACCCCCTCACTACCAAGCCGATCCAGAGCACACGATGCTGACCAGCGTCGTCGGCACTCACAATCTCCTTACCTTTGCCGAGGCAACGGGAGCGCGCTTCTTCCTCGCATCCACAAGCGAGATTTACGGGGATCCCGAAGTCCACCCCCAAACGGAGAGCTATTGGGGCAACGTGAATCCGACCGGCCCGCGGGCCTGCTACGACGAAGGAAAGCGAGCAGCGGAGACGCTGACTTTCGACTTCGAGCGGTCTGGCCGAGCAGAGGTGCGTGTGGCGCGTATTTTCAACACGTACGGTCCCAGGATGCGCGCGGATGATGGTCGCGTCGTCTCCAACGTCATCTGCCAAGCCCTCGCGGGCGACGACATCACCGTCTATGGGGATGGAAGCCAGACCAGGTCGTTCTGCTACGTGTCGGACCTGATCGACGGGTTCATGCGCCTTATGGCCTATGACGGCGTTCTGCCCGGCCCGGTCAATCTCGGCAATCCGGTTGAGCTCACTGTCGGAGATCTGGCAAACCGTGTCCTGTCGATGACCGGCTCTTCCTCCAGGATCGTCAGGCGGCCGTTGCCGGTGGACGATCCCCGTCGCCGCCGTCCTGATATTACCCGTGCAAGACAACTCCTGGGCTGGAACCCGGCGACGCCTCTCGAAAGCGGCCTTAAAGCCACCATCGCCTGGTTCTCCGAGGAGCAGAAGAGCGAGAGCAAATTCACCCGTACTCCCGCGGCGCTCGACGGTGCAATTCCGCTCAGCTAGTGGAGCAGAGCCGCGCGGTCGCATCGGTTCTTGAAAAGAACAGGGATGATTCCTGTGGAACTCCGGATTGGAGAGCTCACATGAATCATCCCTCTATCGGCTGCTCCTTCGTCACGGCTTGACTTGGATTTTATCCTTTTTTGCCGCTACCTCACATGAGGTATTCTCTATAGGAGACAGATCCTCCGCCCGTCCGACCATATGGTCATCCGTCAGTTGCGAATCGACGGTAACAGGTCTGACGGATCGCGAAACGTCGGTTCGTATCGATGCCGTTCAGCCTCAATAATCCTTTCAGTGCAGACAGATAGCAGACATAGGCTTTAACGAGGATCCTTATACGCCTCGTCGGCCGCCATTGAAATGTCGATACATACGAATGGGTGAGCGAGCCACATCTCGTCGCCGGAGCTCAGCCTCCCGCCGGCTCCCCGCGCATTGACCGTCCTGAGTCCCCATGAGAGCTTTTCAGCAGAAAACCCAGCAGATACTCACGGCATTTTTTGCCAGTGCTTGTTCCGTTGAAGGAAAGCCATGTGTGGCATTGCCGGATTCCTCTTCTCGTCTCGGTCGCAGATAAATGATCCGGCTCATGTCCTTCAGAGGATGACAACCAGCCTTGTCAGCCGTGGTCCCGATGACGAGGGGCACTGGCTGGATGTTGCGGCCGGCGTTGCCTTGGGCCATCGGCGCCTCAGCATCATCGACCTGTCCCCGGCAGGCCATCAGCCAATGGCATCCGCGAGCGGGCGCTATGTGCTCACCTTCAACGGAGAGATCTACAACCATCTTGAGATCAGAGAAGAACTGCGTCGAGCCGGCTTCGCAGATTCCGCGGGAGGTGCTTGGAGAGGAACCTCGGATACGGAGAGCCTTCTTGCCGCGATCGAGGCCTGGGGGATCAGAGGAGCGCTCCATCGTTGCGTCGGGATGTTCGCCTTGGCCCTCTGGGACAAGGCTGACCGCTCGCTGACGTTGGCAAGAGACCGGCTTGGCGAGAAGCCTCTCTATTATGGGCACTGGGGCGGGATGTTCGTATTCGCCTCAGAGCTCAAGGCCCTCCATGCAATCCCCGGCTTCTCTCCTTCCACCGATCACGCTGCCGTGTGGCACTATTTCTGTCAGAAGGCGGTGCCTGCACCGTTATCGATCTATGAGGGCATCAGAAAGCTTGGGCCAGGGCAGGTTCTGACCCTGCCTGCCGCCGAGAATCCCACCTTCGGCAATGTCAGGCTGGACGACTACTGGTCTCTCCAGGATGCGCTGCGGGCGGAGCCATTCCGCGGTTCGGCTGAGGATGCCGTGGATGAGTTGAGGCGGCTCATGCTCCAGTCCATCGCATCCCAGATGGTAGCCGATGTGCCAGTCGGAGCTTTCCTGTCGGGGGGCATCGACTCGAGCACGGTTGTCGCTTTGATGCAGTCGGTTTCGGATCGCAAGGTGCAGACCTATTCCATCGGCTTCGAAGAGGCGGGTTTCAACGAAGCGGCTCATGCGGCGCAGGTGGCGAACCACCTTGGAACGCAGCATAAGGAGCTGACTGTCACAGCGGGGGATGCCCTCGCGATGATTCCCAAGCTGGCGGATATATGGGACGAGCCCTTTGCCGACAGCTCCCAGATCCCGACAGCCCTATTGACGGCACTCGCACGTCGTGAGGTCACCGTCGCCTTGAGCGGAGACGGGGGCGACGAGTTGTTCTGCGGCTATAAGCGTCAGCTTACTGCCTCGGCTATCGAGCGGCTTCCGGCCAAGGCCTTGCTGAGCACCCTCCTGCTGGCATTCGGATCGTCGGCCGCTCAGAATGTGCTTCGATCCCTTCCCGTCGGGCAATTGCCGAAGTCGGTTGCGAACCGCCTCAGGATTCTCTCGGAGACACTGGCCTTCGACGACCCTGCTCAGCGCTACATGGCACTAGCATTCCAGCCGGATCAGTGGACGCTCGTTCTCAGCGACCGAAGAGAAGGATACATGAGCGCGGCGGCACCTTCTCTCTCGGCCGGACGAGACATGTTGTCCCTCGCCTCTGCCTTCGACACGCTGACTTACCTCCCCACCGACATCCTTGCGAAGGTCGACAGAGCCGCCATGGCGGTCGGCCTGGAGACAAGAGTGCCGCTGCTCGACCACAGGATCGTCGAATTCGCCTTCTCTCTGCCCTCGTCCTACAAAGTCCGTGGTGGTCGAACCAAATGGCCCCTTCGTCGGATCCTGGAGGGCCATGTTCCGACCGAACTGACGGACAGGCCCAAAATGGGTTTCAGCGTGCCCATTGGCGAGTGGCTCAAGGGCCCTCTCCGGTCCTGGGCCGGGGATCTGCTCTTCGCCAAACAGCATAAGGATGAGTTCCTGAACACGAGGATGGTGGAGAATATCTGGCGGGATCATCAGGCGGGAAGATGGAACTACGAAGATCACCTGTGGCGTGTGCTGATGTTCCGTGCATGGCAGACGCGCTATGAGTGAAAGAAAGGTCAAAGTTCTGGTCTTTATCCCCGCTCTCGTGCCCGGGGGGGCAGAGCGGGTCACTGCGACGCTGCTGCGAAACCTGTCTCGGAGCAGGTTTGATGTTTCCCTTGCAGTGGTGAACCAGCAAAATTCCGTCTTTGCCGACGAGTTGCCAGCCGACATCCCCGTCACGGACCTGAAGGCACCGCGGTTGCGCTACGCGTTGCACAGGATCGTCCGCCATATTTGGCAGGTCAGGCCGGACGTGGTCTTCTCGACAATCGACTACTTCAATGTCGCTTTGGGGAGTACCCGGCACTTCTGGCCACGCCATACACGCTTCATTGCCCGGCCGACCATTCTCTTCAGTGCGGCACTGGAGCGAAACCGCCAGCCCATTCTATGGCGCATGCTTTCCAGGATCGCTCTCTTCAATACCGACCTGATGATCTTTCAGTCCCCGGAAATGGAGCAGGACTACCGGAAATCTCTGAACTGGTTCGGCGGAGCCGCCGCAGTCATTCCCAACCCTCTTGATTTCGCCTTCGTCCGGGAGCGGGCGGCCAGTGGATCAGATGAGCCGAACTATGACCCGAGCATCTTCAATCTCGTCGCTGCAGGAAGACTTGAAGACCAAAAGGGCTTCGATTCAGCCATAGAAGCGATAGCGCTCGCCAGGAACAAGGATCTCCACCTTACGATCCTGGGTGAAGGATCGTTGCGGCAGTCGCTGGAGGATCAAGCTCGGAGGATGGGCGTTGAAGAGCGGGTGCGCCTGATTGGGTACCGGCACAACCCGTATCCCTATTATGCACAAGCCGACGGATTTCTCCTGTCATCGCGCTTCGAGGGATTTCCCAACGTTGTCTTGGAGGCGCTCTCCTGCGGGACGCCCGTCGTAGCGACACCTGTCGCGGGACTGGCTCCCATTCTGGAGAACATTCCTCAGTGCGAGATCACTGCAGATCATACACCTTCCTCCATTGCGGAGGCGATCGACAAATTCCGCAGCCGAGCACATCAGCGAGTGTCTGCGGATGTCGTCAGCCAATTCGATGTGCGGCAGGTCGTGCTGAAATACGAGGAACTATTTGATGCCCGGTCCTTCGCCTTGAGAGGTGTCGGTCGTGGGTGGAGTTTGGCACAATGACTTGCGTGAAGTCGCAGGCACCTGCTCATCGGTGAGGGCTGAATGAAAGCCTCTTTCAGCAATGCGAGCACCGCATCGCATCGGAGGGTCGATCCACTCGGCCTGGGCCTGATGCTGTTCGCAGGGCTGAACCTGAACGGCGTCATTCTGCTGTTCCTGGGAGCGGAAGCGTTCCTGTCGCCGATCATTCTCCTGCTGACGATCATCATGTGCATCAAATATGCGCGGATTGCCTATGTAACTCCAAGTTATTTGCTCTTTGCCCTCACAGTCGCTTCGTACCTGCTCTTTGGAGGATTGGCTGGAATCCTCGGGTCGAGTTTCAATTCAAGCTATATAACATCCTACGGAGCAACGATCCTGCTCGTCTCGGCCATCCATTTCTGGCTGGCCTCCGTCGATGAGGCAGAGCTCACCAGGATTTTGACCATTCTCAAGAACATCCTTCTTGTCTCTTGTGTCATGGTGATCCTATCGGACGTCATCAGGCCCTATCAGGTCACACCGATGATGCCCGGCATTGATGCGGACCAGCTCAGGCAGGGAATGGAGTCGGCCGACCGCGCGTCAGGGTTCTTCGAGAACCCGAACGAAGCGGCGATGATAGCCCTCTACTGTATCGTCCTGATCGCTGCGCTTCCCAGCAGCAGTCTCCCACTGCGACTCGTTCAGGGTGCCGTCGCGGTCGTCGCCCTGATCATGACCTTTTCCAAGGCAGGGATGTTGACGCTCCTTGTTCTCACTGCGCTTTTTCTGCTGACGAGAAGATCATTCATGACCCTCGTCCTTTCCGCAGTCGGCCTCGTTCTTGTCTTCTCGGGTCTCTGGTTCGTATTCGAGAACGATCTCCTCAACCTCTCCTGGGAGCAGCGCGAGCGCCTGTCTGATGTCCTGAACCTGGCAGGCGGTGAGATCAATGAAAGGTCGACAACCGGCCGCAATGTGCTCTTCGAGATGGGCTTCGAGAAGATCACGAGCAACTTCCCCTGGGGAGCAGGGCTCGGCGAGTTCCATGCCATGGAGGGTGGGGTCCGCAAGGTGGCCGGCGGAATTGAGGTCAATGAATGGCTGGGGATTCATAACACCTTTCTCATGATCGCTGGCGAAGGGGGAATGGTTCCTCTCGTGATGCTCCTGGTCTTTCTCCTCTCATTGCTGACCTACGGCGTTTCCGCCCCACATCGAGGCATCGTCTATGGTTTTACGATCATTTTGATGAGCGACATGATGGTATCCCATCATGTCCTGCTCCTCCGCTTTGCCGATATGTTCCTGGGAGTGGTCTTGGCCCTCCTGGCTTTCTCGCCACGCCATGCAAACGTGAAGTACAGCATGCTGCCGCGCATGTCGTAACACCTAGGTCTTATCAGATCCTACCGTCACCGGTGGGCGTCGTGTCTAGTCAGCGGACGTCTGAAGTTCATGTCATTCGAGCGTTATCGTTCTGACTGGAAATTATTTTCCTGGAACATCAAGCGGGGCCTGGAAAACCGCCCGATTACTTCAGCCACTTCTGGAGTAGTCCGAACTCGTCGGTTGCGACGCGTGGCGGGGAGTGGCGCGATGGGGCATTCTTAACCTGTCAAATCTGGAGTGCTGAATCGCCGTCGTCGGCAGACATGCCAAGAATGATGTAATTGCGGGTGCTCGGTAGCATCGCCAATTTGATTGTTGGAATGCCTGCTGGTTTGGCTCGGCGAGCCATGCACTCCAAAGCTCTCAGGACAGGCTTTGGGGATGATGTATCAAGGAAACGATGGAGCTCCTGAGCTTCCTTCTACGTCGCCGCAAAGAGAGCGGCTAGCAGGTGCTGGGGAGCATGCTCCTCAGGCGCCCTACCTGCTCAGAAGCAGCCGCTCTGCCGCGGCAGGCAACCAGCCGCGAGAGCACGGCCCCTCGGAAGCTGGGCAGACAAGATCTCGTCTTGAGCAGCCTCAAGCTCGGCCACCGTCATTGAGAGAGGCTCATGGAACTCCGAGTCGAGGCAGAGGTGACGCTGCCAGAACGATCGGTAGGGTCGTTGGGGCGGTCCGCCGCCATTTCCTGCTTGCTGCTGCAATAGCGATAGGGATGGTCGTGCTGACAACCGGAATCGTGCTGAGCCTCGCCGAAAAGTACACGGCGACGGCACTGCTCGTCGTCGATCAAAGGGATCTCCGCCTCCTGGGACTCGACACGCCTGCTCCTGCGGCCGCTTCGCCAAACGTGGACAGCGAAGTCGAGATCATGAAGTCGCCCAGCATCGCACAAGAAGTCGCATCTCGCCTGAATCTTGCAAGCGATCCTCGTTTCGTTGCGGGCGCCGAAGGTGACGAAAGCGTGATCTCACAGTTCGTAGGTGGCACGCTCAACGTCTTCAAGTCATCGTTGCAGTCAGGATTTGGAATGCTCGGCGATGAAAGCGTCGGCCCTGAGGGACAGGATGCTCTCGAATCCGGGAAGACTGATCCGAATGCCATCGCGGCCAGGGCCCTGCAAAGGATCACGACGGTTCGCAGGCGCGGCTTGACGAACGTGATTGCCATCGACGTCACGGCAGAGAGCCCCTCGGAAGCCGCTCGGCTCGCCAATGCTTATGCGGAGACATATATCGACGGCCAGGTTCGCGCCAAGCTTCGTTCTGCTGAGCGTGCGGAAGCGGCACTTACCGAACGCGTCTCTGAACTCGGCGAAGCCTTGCGTCGTTCCGAGACGCAGATCAAAGCATTTGCAATGGCGCAGGCATCGCAACCTAATGATGATGCCAGCCGCCGCGACGTCGACCGGGTTCAAGGCAGCATCGCCTCCACGACTCGTGAGCTCAACTCGCTGACTACGCGCTTGAGAGAGATCGAGGGTTTCATCGCGTCCCAGAACTATGCCTCACTGGGGCAGTCGCTCTCTATCCCTGAAATGGTTGTTATGGATGAGCAGCGGCGAACTCTCGAGCAGAGGATTCAGCGCCCTTCCGAGGGTGACAGGGAGCGTTCCGATCTCCGCCAGAGGCTGGAACTGGTCAACTCTCAACTGCAGGCTCTCAGCGCACAGCGCATAGAGCCTATCCGGAGACAGTTCGAGGCAGGAAACGAAAGGCTCGCTTTGCTACGCCAGGAGCTGGAGAGAGTCATCCAGAGGACCGACCCCTCGACCGACATCTCGGTCAACCTCTTCCGTCTTCAGCAAGAAGCAGCATCGACACGGCAGCTTTATCAAGAGTATCTCGGCCGCTTGAAGGCATTGGCGCAGCAGAGGAACATCGTTTCTCCCGATGTCCATGTCGTCGCTGCCGCCAGTGCTCCCCCTGTCAAGAGCTTCCCGCCACGTACGATTCTTGTTCTGCTCGGAGGAGCGGCCGGCCTTGTGCTCGCAGTCGGAGCGGCATATGCGCGAGACAATTATCCTGCCAACCTCAAGTCGGAAGATGAGCTTGAGGAGGCAACGGGTCTTCGTTGCTCTGCCATTGTTCCTGCGATCAAGCGAGGCTCCGGACGGGGTGGCGTTGCCCCCGAGGACGAAATCTTCGACCGGCCGACATCGGAGTTCTCCGAAGCAATCCGGAGATTGCGAGTATCCATAGCCGCAGGCAGCGGTGAGAGCTTCAAATCTCTTCTCGTAACATCCTCTCATCCGGCGGAAGGTAAATCGACCATCGCCCTGTCGCTGGCGCGAACGGCTGCTGAGGCAGGTCTCAAGGTTGCCCTCTTGGACTGCAACTTTCGCGATCCGGTTCTGCATACTCGATTGGGATTGGACAACCGCAACGGTCTTGCCCAGCTTCTGCTATCCCCTGGAGTTATATCCGCACCACTGATTTCGGCGGACCCACGTTCCACGTGCTCTGTCATCACCAGTGGGGATCTGGCGGATATTCCACCCGACCGTCCACTTCAATCGGCGCGGCTCGGCAAAATTCTGCGGGAGCTGGGAAGCAATTTCGATCTGATCGTTCTCGATACGCCGTCCGCCGGATTGGTCGCTGATCCGCTCATGCTCGTCCATCATGTCGATGCTGTTCTCGTGGTCGCACGTGCAGGGCGTACTGCGCCGGAGAATGTTCGGAGCCTTGTCGATGAGGTCACACACATAAGTAACAAGAATGTCTTCACTGCCCTGAATTTCGCATCGTGAGAAATGGTGTTGGCGCACTGAAGTGAAACGATTCAGGTGAACGGATCCTGCTCTGGGTTCAGCGGATCATGTGATGGTGGAGGCTGCGATGTGCGGTATAACAGGATATCTCGGCCGGTTTGACGAAGCCGAACTTGAGGGGATGAGCCGCCGGATCGCTCACCGTGGACCTGATGGTGCCGGGCGTTGGGTTTCCGAGGACAGACAAGTCGGTCTGGCGCACCGGCGCCTTTCGATCATTGATCTCACATCCGCCGCTAGTCAGCCCATGGCGGAGGATGACGTCGTGCTCATCTACAACGGCGAGCTCTACAACTATGTCGAGCTGCGTGAAAAGATGATGCAGGCCGGGATCCGCTTCAAAACGCGCTCAGATACGGAGGTCGTTCTCAAGATGTACCTCTGGAAGGGTGTCGATATGTTGACATCCCTCAACGGAATATTCGCGTTCGCGATCTGGGACAAACGATCTCGAACCTTGTTTGCTGCGCGGGATGGGATCGGGGTGAAGCCTTTCTACTACACCGAGACCGCCCGCGGACTTCTGTTCTCCAGCGAGATCAAGTCGTTTCTTGATATCCATGATGTCGATTGGTCCGTCGATCCGGAGGGCTTGCGGGCCTACATGACCTATCACTGGAGTCCCGGTGAGGCGACCATGATCAAGAGTGTGCGAAAGCTGCTCCCAGGTCACGCCTTCGTCGCGCGAGGTCACCGGATCGAGAGGATGTGGTCGTTCTACGATCTGCCTT
This sequence comes from Microvirga sp. GCM10011540, assembly GCF_042650665.1. NCBI lineage: Bacteria > Pseudomonadati > Pseudomonadota > Alphaproteobacteria > Hyphomicrobiales > Methylobacteriaceae > Microvirga > Microvirga sp. GCM10011540. The sequence goes on from NZ_JBHSBQ010000024.1 coordinate 84,674, forward strand.
ATGCGAGCGCGCCCCAGGAGATGAGTGCGGAAGAAGCGATATCGATCGTCCATGACGGGGTTAAGAACGCCGTGGAACGTCAGATGGTCGCGGATGTACCTGTCGGAGCATTTCTTTCCGGCGGCCTTGACTCAAGTTCCGTGGTTGCATTCGCGAAAGCGAGCGCCAGGGGCGGCCGGCTACCCTGCTTCACGATTCGCTTTGATCGCGCCGACGCCCGGCAGGAGGGGATTGAGGACGACCTGCCTTATGCTCATCGGGTTGCACGGCATATTGGTGTCGATCTCGAAGAGGTCTCCGTCGGCCCGGAAAGTCTCAACCTTTTGCCTGACATGATCTACATGATGGATGAGCCTCAGGCTGACGTATCGCCCATCAACGCCTATCTCATAAGCTCCGTTGCGCGGCGGCAGGGGATCAAGGTCCTCCTGTCCGGGATGGGGGGCGACGATATCTTTACCGGGTATAGGCGGCATTATGCTCTCGAACAGGAGCGATATTGGCGATGGCTGCCCGGCGCGGCGCGTGCCACTGTCGCGCAATTAGCAAGTCACATGCCCGTGCGCATCCCCCTCATGCGCCAGATGCGCAAAGCGCTTTCCTATGCACATTTGCCACAAAGGGAGCGGATTGCCAGCTACTTCTACTGGGGACACCCTGACCTTGTCGCATCGTTGCTTGCTCCTGACCTAAGACAGGAGCTCGCCGGCGAGGGAGTTGAAGCTCCGCTCATGGCAGCCCTGGAGCGATTGCCGGCAGCAACCTCTCTCACGAACCAGATGCTTTACCTGGATGGAAAGTTCTTCGTACCGGATCACAACCTGAACTTCTTCGACAAGGTGTCGATGGCCTGTGGAGTCGAGTGCAGGGTTCCGCTGCTCGATATCGAACTGGTGAAGATCGCAGCGGCACTTCCGACCCGGTTCAAGCAAGCCGGGAGAGAGGGAAAGTGGGTCTTCAAAAAGGCAATGGAGGCTCATCTGCCTCATCAGGCGATCTATCGCCCGAAGACCGGATTCGGCATGCCTTTGAGAACCTGGATGCGAAATGAGCTCAGAGATCTGCAGGAGGATCTGCTGTCTCCCCAAGTGATACGGAGCCGAGGTTTCTTCGACCCACAGGAGGTCCAGAAGCTTAGAGCTGCCAATGAAAGCGGTCATGTGGATGGATCGTATACATTGCTGTCCCTCATGAGCATCGAATTGTGGGGACGCATCTTCCTAGACCGTACGATGACACCTGCAGCCGGCATTCCCACTTCTGGTGAGAGGCATCTCGACACAGGCATTCCCGAAGTCGCCTGACAGACCTGAGAGTTGCGCTGAACCTGCCTCCATCGGAGGTAACGGACACGAGAGGATACAGTGAGCCATTCATCGAGCAGCTTCGGGCGCCAGGTTCACAAGGATGGATCAGCGGGGATTCTCCCGCACTCGTTGCTTGCTGCCGGCTCCGCTGGTGCGGGGCGTTTGATCAGGCTCCTGTCGACCAACTGGCTGACCGTCATCTGCTACCACCGCGTCTTAGCGCCGGGAGATTTGCTCTTTCAAGGCTACAAGCCGACAATCAGTGCGACGCGGGACAATTTTGCGCAGCAGATGGATTTCCTGCGTATGCATTACAACCCTATCTCTCTGCGTGACCTCGTCGCTTGGCTTGACGAGGGACGGGCAATGCCGCCACGTCCGGTCATCGTTACGTTCGATGATGGTTATCGGGACAATGGAAGCATTGCATGGCCCATCATGCAGGATCGCGGCATTCCTGCCGTTATATTCCTGGCAACGGATCACATCGGGACGGGGCGACCCTTCATCTGGGATCTCGCCGCCTATCTCTTCTCGAAGGCAGATCCGGACACGTTCGACCTCCCACTGATCGGGCAGGCGGAGCTTCGGGCAGCCGCAGAGCGCGATGCCGCAACCGACGCATGGGTGGAGGCCGTTAAGCGCCAGCCTGGATCGAAAAGAACAGATGCCGTTCATGAACTGTCTGTTGCGCTGGATGTGCCCATCCCGTCCCCCAGTACGTTCGAGCACCTCTATCTCAACTGGTCCGAGGTTCGAGATCTCGCCCGACAAGGGGTTGAGTTCGGCGCTCACACGCATACGCATCCGATTCTGACGAGCCTGCCGCAGGAGGAGGCTTCCAGGGAGATCGCCACGTCGGTTGAGCATTTGACGCGTCATCTCGGCGCCAAGCCGCTAGGTTTTGCTTATCCGAATGGTTCCGTAAGAGACTACTCGGCAGCGCATGGAGGAGCGGTCGAAGCTGAAGGGCTTCCACTGGCGTTCAGTCTGGGGCCGGGACCGGTATCCCTTTCACAGGTGCCGCGGCGCCGGATGGCTGTTCCTCGGGTTTACGTCGGAATGCAGGATACGATGCCTCGCTTCATCGCAAAGCTGGCGGGCTTGGCTCGGGTCAGCCATGTCGTCCGTCCTCCGCAATCAACTGCATATCCCTTAAATCGCCTGAAGGTCGCCTTCGAGGCGCGAAGTCAAACACGTGGAGCTGGTTGTTCATGAGAATCATCTATCTTCACCAATACTTTTTCACTCGATCGATGATTGGAGTTGCCGGCAACCGTTCCTACGAGTTCGCGCGACGCTTGGTGGCGATGGGGCATCAGGTCGAGATGGTGACATCTTATACCCATGCCCGGGAGAATGATCCTGCGGAGTGGTTCGAGACAGTGGAGGAAGGAATTCGCGTTCACTGGCTCCCTGTTCCGTACTCGAACAAGATGGGCTTCAGAAAGCGGATACAGGCGTTCTTCCGCTTTGCGGTCGGCGCATCTCGGAAAGCTGCGTCGATCGAGGCAGATGTCGTATTTGCAACCAGCGGACCGCTGACCATTGCACTTCCCGGCATTTATGCCTCTTGGCTGCGTAAGGTCCCGATGGTGTTCGAAGTGCGTGACCTTTGGCCCGAGGGTGCCATTCAGCTCGGAGTTCTTACCAATCCAATTGGGAAGAGGCTGGCTCGTGGACTTGAACGTCTGGCATATGGCTGGGCCCGTCATATTGTGGCGCTTTCTCCCGGAATGCGGGACGGTATTGTAGATGCGGGTGTTCCCGAGAATAAGATCACGGTCATCCCAAACGCTGCGGACTTGGACCTTTTCCATCCGGACATCGATGGCAGCGAGATGAAGAAGAGTATCGGGATTCAGGGGCGCTTTTCGCTCGCGTATATAGGAACGATGGGACTCGCCAACGGTCTTGGGTTCGTCTTGGACGCAGCCGCTGAACTGAAGCGGCGGAACGAAAACGATATCGTCTTCGTCTTGCACGGGGATGGGATGGAGCGAGCAAATCTTGAGGCGCGCGCAATCCGAGAGGGGCTCGATAATGTCGTTTTTTCCGGCCCGACGCCCAAGCACCTTACAGCCGAGGTAGTTGCTGCAGCCGACGTCTGCATGACGATCTTCAAGAATGTTCCGGTGCTTCGAACCTGCTCTCCTAATAAATTGTTCGACGCACTAGCCGCAGGCAAGCCGATCCTCACCAATATGCCAGGGTGGTTAGGTGAGATTGCCGAGGGACAAAGAACGGGTGTTCTCGTAGAGCCGGATAATGCTTCTGACTTCGCCGACAAGGCTGTTTGGATGCGCGACAATCCGCAAACGTTATTGGAGTTCCAGCACAATGCACGCCGTCTTGCAGAGGAGCAGTTTTCGAGAGACGTGTTAGCGCGGCGTCTTGAGGCGACTCTTGCGCAGGCTATGGCGCCGTCCTCACGCCACGCGCCTGTGAAGATCGTGCCTGCAGGCAAGGGTGAGCCTACATAGGGATGTTTATCTCTTGCAGACTATCGCTTATCAGGCCGGCATCAAGCTCTGATAGATCGATAGAACCCGGCTTGTCGTGTTCTCTTCCGATACATCGCCAGCCCGAGTCGAGCCATTGGAACGAGCCCCTGTCTTCAGCACATCAATAATTGCCTCCCCAATGACCTTCGGGTCCGGAGGGACGATTCTGGAGGGCTCAACGCCAGCCAGGAGTTCTTTTACGTCGCCCACGTCAACTGAGACGACAGGCAGATTGCAGGCAATGGCCTCCTTGACGACCGTGGGAGATCCCTCCCAGTCGCTCGTGAGGAGTAAGCAGTCGCATCCATTCATATAGAGCGGGATCTGCTCTGGAGCGACTTTGCTGACCGGGACGAGATCAATGTCGGGAATAGCTGATCGAGCGTGATCGATCGCGCTCTCCGCGAGCGAGAGGCGTTTGCCCGCTGGGCGCCCCCCAAGATTGAAGAAGACCAGTTTGCTGTCCAGGCTCCATCCGAGCTTCCGCCGAGCCTCAAGTTGCGGGATCGGCTTGAACAACGAAAGATCGACGCCATCGAAGATGATGGAGGTGGGGCAGGGGCGAGCCCAAAGCCTGTCTTGGAGCTGCTGACTGACGCATATCACATGTTTTGCTCGTAGCACCGAAACTTGGGAGAAGAGACGACCTACCAGGCTCCGCAGAAAGCCGATGTCGCTTGTCGGGTTCAAATCGCTGCCACGGAAGCTGATGACGAGTGGGTGCGCCGATCCCATCGCGCAGAAAAGCGCCGTCATCGTGCCATAGTGGGCATGCACGATATCGGGATCGAACTGCTTGACGGCTTGCCTGAACCGTCTCAGTTCTCGAAAGACTTCACTGGGCGATGTGCGTGAGGAAAGGAAGAAGGTCCTTACCTTCACGCCTCTCTTCTCGAGAGACGACATTTGGCGCCTGGCGAAAACCATGCTGCTCCGGTCGTTCTCATCGCCTGGAATGACGGCTAACACCCTCGGCATGGCAGCTGCGGAGTTCGGACCGCTCCAAGCGGTATGAGTTGCATTCTCGCTATCGTGGAGCATCTTTCAGCCGTGCCTGTTCCAACTTCGGATAAGAGTCGCGCGCCTGCACGCCGTAGGACAACGAGCATTTCGCCGCTTCGCCCCAGGATGCCCCACAGACTACTTGACTGCCACAGAAGACGTCAGGCTTGTAAGGAGTAGTACCAAGGTGGGTTGGCTCCGTCGTCCATCGGCATTGTTGACTGCTTTCCCTCGTGCGAGACTACATCCCCGGCGCTGATGAAAGGCGTCAATGATTGCTGTCACCGTTAGGCGTCTGACATGCCTCGGGGTAGGAACGACCAGTTGCCGAGAGACGCTCCCGTCAGATCTCCGTCTACAACCGGAGTGCTCTCAAAGCTTGCCGCGGATCGGGCCGCTCTCGCGGGGTTGGACGTAGGTCATTTATTCCGTAAGGCTGGAATTTCAGCCGTGACGGCAACCAGCTCGGAGAGCCGGATCAATGTTCGCAATCAAATTGAGTTTCTCAACGTCACTGCAGAGGCCCTCCAGGACAAGTTGCTGGGGTTCCATCTTGCCAGAGAAAGCGACCTGCGAGAGCTTGGCGCACTCTATTACGTGATGGCTTCAGCCGCTAAACTGGGTGAGACTGTCGACTATGCAGTGCGGTACAGCTTCGTCATCAACGATGCGATTCAAATCCACAAAGCGCCAAATTCACTGTCTATGGAGTTCGAGCACGTGGGCGTGGAGCGCCACATCGATACTCACCAGATCGAATTCTGGGCGACAAGTCTTCTACGTATGGCAAGGATCTTCACAGGACGGGAACTCGTTCCCGTCTCGGCTGAGTTTCTTCATCAGAGCAAGGGCGATGTGTCCGAGCTGGAGCGATACTATGGATGCGGGGTCAATTTCGGATCTCAAAGGGACAGACTCGTCTTCGACCCACAGGATGCTGAACTGCGTAATGCAACGGCAGACCCATTCCTGAACAAATTTCTAGTCGAGTACTATGAAGGGATCCTTGACCGCCGACAGCTGAAACAAAACCCCCTCCGTATCCGGGTTGAGAATGCTATCACTCCTCGCCTGCCGCACGGTGCGGCAGTCGTCGGCAATATCGCGAGCGATCTCGGTATGAGCGCGCGGACGCTGTCGAGAAGGCTTGCCGAAGAAGGGCTGACATTCAGCGGAATCCTCGACGATATTCGTTCGAATCTCGCTATTCGGTATCTGCAGAACAACGATCTGTCGATCTCCCAAATTGCGTGGCTCCTCGGTTACACAGAGGTGAGTTCATTCGTCCACGCCTTCCAGCGCTGGACAGGAAAATCACCGACTCATTTGAGACGACAGATTGTGCAGGGCGATGGCACGGAGGAAAATCACAAAGTGGATTCACAGTAGGTTCTTCGCCTCGAGTGACAGCTCCTCTGGCAAGGATACCGGTGTCACCTCAGGGTTTGTCGACGATCTGCCTCCATATGGGCATATAGGGTTACTCCTTCTGTGGGTGCCATGTTCTATAGAAATTCCCTCAGCGGGTGCGCTAGATTAGAACTGCTTAAGTAACCCGGCGAGCGCATAATACTCTGTAAGACCACGGATACTGGAGCCACTTCGACTGCTGAGGAGAGGCGATTGTGGAATCTTTGCGGACAATCGTTCCTGAATCTGGCGATGTAGGTTTGCCCTATCACGAGCTTGTGGGCCCGGACTCCGCCAGATTTGCCGATTTGTCAGTCATCACGAGTGTTGACGACCTTGCTAGCTACACTGCGGATCTGGAGGACCTTGCGAGCGATCTAGCTGTTCAGAACCCTTCCTATGAGCCGTGGGTATTACTCCCTATCATTAGAGCTTCTGCCGAACGCCGCAGCTTCGTGTTCGTGCTGGCTTTCGAAAGTCACCGGGTGCATGGGCGGCGTTTGGTTGGGTTTTTTCCATTTGAACGGATTTCGATACATTCTTTGATGCCCGTTTCGTGCCTTCGGCTTTGGGCAGATCCTTTCAATTATCTCAATGCCAGATGCGATCCGCTTATCAGGTGCGGAAATGAAGCCTGCATCCAGGACATGCTCAATTGGTTCACGCAGGGCGGTGCCCATGCAGAATTGCTCAATCTGCGCGGTTTGACGGATGGAACTTCCATTGCAACCGCCGTTTCGCGCTACCTATCGACATCAAAGCTGACGCATACTCACAGCACCATCGAATCTCACCTCTACCGGCGCCATGCTGATGCAAGATCTTACATGGATCACGTCTTCTCCACAAAAAGCCAGCAAACCTTGCGCCGGTACGAGAGGCGTCTGCGGGAGCTGGGGCCTATAGAATACTCGGACGTGACGGAGCATACGGATATCGAGGTGCTGGCCGACGAGTTCATCGACCTAGAGGACAGGGGATGGAAGGGGCAGCAAGGAGTATCTGTTGCCTCTTACGGCCATCGCGATCTCGTCAAAGGCCTCCTCTTAGAAGCACATAGACGCAATCGCCTCTCACTGCTGACGCTGCGCATTGCGAAGAAGATCATCGCCGCACGATGCGTGGTTCTGGCGAAGCCAGGCAGTTTCCTGTTCAAGCTGACATATGATGAGAGCGAGACCTACTCGAAGCGATCGCCCGGTCTCCTGTTGGAGCTGGAAGCCATCCGCAGAATGCATTCGGACGGTGAGTTGCTCGGTCATCAGGTCGAGTGGATGGATACCTGCGCGTCGCCCTATTCGTCGATCTTCGGCAGAAGCCGATCCGATGCGCTGAAGGTTCACCGGTTTCTGGTCGCGCGGCCAAGAACCATTGGGGCGATAATGCTCGCGATGCTGCCGCACATGTTGATCCTGAGGGATGCGCTCCGGACGCACGGTTCGCAACTTGTGCATCGGGTGAAAGCTTGGCGCACGCGAAGAGGAGGTGTTCGCGGTGCCACTTAGGACTTGCGTAGAAACGAGCTCCCGTTCAGCCGCCGGTTCTCGGGAAGTCCCCGTTTCGATATCCATCGATCCTGCGCCCAGCCACCTCTTGTGGGCTGAACTGCAGGCAGCCACTCGGGATAGTGTTGATGATGTTCAATCGTAGGAAGTGCCGAAGCGAGCCGCATGGTATGCGCCAGTTGATCCTGATGGCCATAATGCTGGCTCTCTTCATTCCGAGGACGGCATTGGCGGACTATCTCGTGGCGCCCGGGGACACTCTCGAAATTTCGATAGCCAGCCTGCCGGAGTTTCGCCAGAGAACGCAGGTCAACATGGAGGGGCAGATCACTTATCCTCTTGTAGGCAGCATTGGCGTCGCAGGTCTCTCTCTGAGCGATATACAGACAAAGCTGAAGAACGAGTTGGCCAACAAATCAGTCCGCAGCCGTTCTTCCGACGGAACCGAGAGGATCGTCTACGTCTATCCGGAGGAGGTATCCGTCGTCATTGCTGAGTATCGCCCTGTCTATGTCAATGGCGACGTGTCAAAGCCTGGCGAACTACCCTACCGTCCCCGCATGACGGTACGGCAGGCTATAGCTCTCGCCGGAGGCCTGGACACGCTGAGGTTCCGGACACGAGATCCTAACCTTGAGGAGGTGGATCTACGGACAGAGAGTAATCTCCTGCGCGAAGAGCTGATGAGGCAAGAGGTGCTGGTAGCGCGTTTAGCTGCCGAGCTTAAGGGCGAGCCTGAGTTTCAGGTCCGCGATGAGGAGGCTGCGGCTCAGCCGATATCAAGGAACGAAAGGGCTCAGGCTGAGGAACTCAAGCTCGCCCTGATCGATCACGACCGGGAAATAAAATCTCTTGGGCGATCACTGGAGCAAACGCAAGCACAGGCCGCTACGCTCGGACGTCTGCAGGAGCAGCTGACGAAAAGCTATGAGCAGCAGGCGGAGGAGGTCGCCAGGTTAAGGTCATCGTTCGAGCGAGGTCTCGCCTCTGTCGCACGCATCGCGGAAGAGCAAAGAGCCCTCGCATTCGCATCCGAGCGCCTGCTGCAGACCGAGGCGCAGTTGAGCTTGGTAAAGAAGGATGAAGAGGAGCAGCGTCGGCAGCTGCAGAAGGCCGAAGACCAGCGGCGTTTGAAGCTCATGCGCGACCTGCAAGAGGCTGAAACGAAGCTCCATGACCTTAAGGCAAAGATCCGAGCTGCCGATGAAAAGATTCTTTACGTTGGTTCCCTCAGGTCCCGGTTAGCGTCGGATTCGCTCGGCAGGCCCCGCGTCCAGATCTTCCGAAACAGCAAGCAAGCCTGGGAGGGGCGTGAAGTCGATGAGGACACGGAGCTTGTGCCCGGAGACGTTGTAGAAGTCACCCTGCGGCAAGCCCCAGCGATGAGGGCTCTGCCATAGTCTGGCTCAGCCTTCGGGATCTCGGCATGTAGGACTCGAACTATCCCCATTGGTAAATCCACTGCCGCAGAACTTTTTGGAATCTGGTAAATGCAGAATCTGCAGAAGGCTTCGACTTCACACGCTGCGAATTTCCGCCTTCTGCGGGCTGCAGATGTTCGGCCGGAGGACATTTCGGCCTGGAAGACGCTCGTGCAGGAGGCTGTCGAGCCGAATCCGTTCTTCGAGCCTGAATTCGTACTGCCGCTGTCTGAGGCACGGCCGGAAGACAATGTGCACTTGGTGGTCGTGGAACAGGCCAGCCGTTGGACTTTTTGCTTGCCTGTCGTCATCAGGTGGGGGTGGCGCAAGATGCCAGTGCCCGTCATGGCGACATGGCTCAGTCAGTACACTTTCCTTGGAACGCCCTTGATAGCAGCCAGCGAAGGGCCAGCACCCCTGCTTAGGTTGCTTCAGGGAGTGCAGCACGCGCGCGCCGGCCTTTTGGTCTTCGAGTGGGTTGCCGCTAATGGGCCTGTTTCGTCAATGCTGAGGCAAGTGCTGTCGCAATGTGGCAGCCCGTTTGTCCAATGGGAGCGGTATGAACGTGCCGCTCTAGGTCGAGACGTGACGTGCAATCCGCACCTATCGAATAAACGACGCGCGGAATTGGGGCGGAAGCGAAGAGCTCTAGAACGAGAATGTGGTGGTGTGCTGAAGCTCGTTGACCGAACAGGAGATCCATCCGCAGTCGACGAGTTTCTGGAATTGGAGGCGTCAGGCTGGAAGGGGAGTGAAGGCACTGCAATCGCGTCCCGTGCGGCGGACATCGCATTCTTCCGTAAGGCTTGTAGCGCCATGGCGGAGGCGGGCCATCTCCAGATGTTGGCTCTGATGGGGAAGCGGGCGGTAGCGATGCAGTGCAACTTCGTCTCCGGAAACAGCCTTTTCGGCTTCAGGATGTGCTATGATGAGACGCTTTCCCGTTTCTCTCCGGGTGCGTTGTTGTTGTTCGATGCGATTACTCACTTTTATGATAGCAAGGCCGTTTGGTTCGACTCCTGTACTGCTCCGGATAATGAACTGTGCAACCGTCTGATGCATGAGCGTCAGACGGTTGAGACACTCCTCGTCGGAGGCGCGGATCCTATCGGAACGACGCTGGTGGTCACGATGCGAACCGCGTCAGTCCTGCGGCAGGCACGGGGCAACATGAGGAACGCAGGACGCCTATTGAGCTCTCGCCGCTGGATGCATCATCTGCGTGTGCGGCAGGCCGGCAGTGGTTGAGGTTGAGGTTGAGGTTGAGCCAAGATACTCGCCTGAGCCGGATTTGGACGATCGCTGCAGATAATCCTGCTCACATCGAAACAGCTTTTCGGATCGCGGCATCATCCAACTCGTTGCGAGGCGTCATCTCGTGCTGATGGGAACGCGCGTCTGCATCTGCTGGAACCAGGATCGTCTCTACATTCGGTTCTGCTGCTGCATCGGCTAGACGCTGTTCCAGCGAGAGTTGCGCGAGGCCGCGTTTGTGTGCTTCGAGGTGAGTATAGTCGTCCAGCAGCACACAGGAATTTGGCGGCGCCTCAATTGTATCAAAGGGGGCGACCTTGTGACCGCTCTTCGGCAGGCTGAGCCAAGAACAATGCAGGAGAACGCCGCCCTCCACGATTGTGTACGCGCGGTCGCCCGCCTCAAGTCGCTGTGAGGCTGCGAGAAGAAACTCCATCTTGCTCCGGTCATTCCTGCTTTCGGGCTCATAGCACAAAAGATCCGAAATGCAGTTGATGTTGCAGACGTTCCTGGAGCTGATCTGGCGCGCGCGCTCCAGTGAGACGGTGTTGAAGTGCATGATGGGGAGCCTGCCGGTCCTGTAGGTCGATCGCAGAAGTCCGTCCGGGAGCAGACCACGCAAGCCGTAGCGGGAGATTTGCTTTCGATATGAGCTCAGTGCCTGCCCATGACGGCCCAGAGCCTGAGTTGCTGCCGCACGGATCCGTACCCTGAGCCGGTGCCAGAGGAAATCGAAACGGTCGAGATGGACGCTAAGCACATATACCTGATCGTAATGATCTGCCGAGCGATCCTTGTACATATCGCCGCCTGGAGTCAGGTCGAGCTCCAAGAGGCCCTGCCTCCCAAGGGTCTGTGCCAGAAGAAGGATGAGGATCTTTCCAGGGGAGTGTTCCGCGAGAAAAGGGGAATGTGCCAGAACCCCAACCGAGACCGACGTGCGGCTGATCAGGCCGATATTGGCGGCGGCTACGGCATCGCCCACTTTCAAAATCGAGACATGTGCGATGCCCGGCTTTTCCAGAAGCTTCAAACAGAACTCTCTCTTCTGGGGGTCCTCTTTGAAGGGCAGAGACGAGTTGATGGCTCCTTGGCGCAGGTCGCAATACTCGGCAATCGAGTCGATATAACGCTCGAGCTCGCTGCGTGTCCGAACCTCAACGAGCGACAGGGGATCTGTCTTCCTGAGACGGTTGATGCGGCTCTTATTGCTTTTTTTCCTCAATGAATCTTCGACAGAGCTGCCAGGCCCAAGTGTCAGGACCGGGCGCTTCTTCTCGACGATGAATGCTCGCGAGTTGTGCCGCGCCTTGTTGCACCACTGCACTGGGGAGCCAGGCGGAAGATATTGGAGGTGCAGCCGACATCCGGGAAAATCCGATGCCAGAACATCCAAAGCTGCCTCTATGAACGACGTGGAATTGAGATCCGTCGCAATCCAAACCTGATATTCAGCCTGCTCGGCACCCACGTGAACAATCTTGCCGGACGCTCTCTCAATCGCGAGAGGTAGAAGTCCAATAAGTCGTCCGACCTCATCGTGTTCTACGATGAGAAGGGGTTCAAAGCGCATGATGTAGGCTGCAAACCAAGCTTCAGCGAAGCCTGGGGATTGGCATGCGGTGCTCCAAGGGCATTGTTTGACAAGCGCAGACCAAGCCTGTTCGAAGGCTTCGTTGATCAACAATTCTCCGGCCATCTCTCCGCGGATCAGGTCAACGCTGGATCTCCAGGGGTAAATACTTGAGCCGGTCATGCTGTATTTCCCGCGAAAATACGATGGTAAGAGCTATCTTCAGCGGTTCTATGAGAATAGATTGCAAAAGCAAGCTCTAAGGGGGGAAATTTCTGTCATAAATATTTTACAATCGCATGCAAAGCGTGATCAAGCGATAAAAGAATATCTGAAATGATAATGGGTATATTCTGCTGAGTAATGTGAACTACCACCTCAGTATATTTGAACTTCTATAGAATAGGCTGGTTGTCCAGCATATCATGCTCCATAACGTGCAAAGCATCGACATCTGTCTTTTTTGAGGCGGCTGGTTCCATAGAGCGGAACGATCGGGAGGTCATCTGTGGCGAATAGTTCCAAGATTTCCCTCCAGAGCACTGCGAGAGGAACTGGGCTCAGCCCCGCCTATGTGCCTGCGGAAAGGCCCCTCCGCTTGTTCATCGGGCCGGCGATTGCCGCTTTGATAGGGCTGCTTTGTTCGATCCAGTCTGCCTTGTTCCTAGGCTTCATCCTCGGTCTGGGCCCATCGGATTCTCGAATCGTTCTTACTATCGTCACCGTAACGGCGCTCAATACATCGGCGGTGGTCACGATTGCCGCATTCGCCCAAAGGGGCTCCACGTCGCGGCTGCTTCTGGCTTTCATATTTAGTTTCATTGCACATTTTACCTGGTTCGCATTTGCTGCAGGGCTGAAGCAGGACATCGCCTGGAGTTTCGTGCCGGCGACGTACATTGCAGCGGTGGCCTGCAGCATCGCCGTAGATCCATTGCGAAGGATTGCTCGACCGCGAAAGATCGGAGCTGTCGCTGCTGGTCTGTCGCCGGAGATCCTGCGGCGGCTTGATGAGGGCGTCGAGATCATCTCCGATCCTGCCGCTGCCGTTTCCCGGTACGATGTCATACTCGTGGACTTCGGCGTGGCGTTGCCGCCGGAATGGACACGATACATCTCCTTGGCGGCCATGTCGAACTGCGAGCTTCGTCATGTCCGCAACTATGTGATCGACCGTTCCGCATACCTCCTGCCTGAGGATGTCGAGCCTGATGTCCTTCGGCATCATCTTCAAAGAAGCGCGTCATATGCACCGCTCAAACGCTGTATCGACATTGGCGCCTCGCTTCTGATGGCGCCGATAGCTTTCATGCTGGGCGGCGCAGCGGCTTTGGCGATCGCCATCACTATGGGGCGCCCGATTATTTTCGCTCAGGACAGAGTGGGGCGGAACGGCCGAGTATTCCGCATGTACAAACTGCGTACGATGAGCGTGCATAGTACGGGTGGCAAACAGATTGCGACCTCAAAGAGCGACTGCAGGGTAACACCACTCGGCAAGGTACTTCGCCGCTACCGGATCGACGAGTTGCCGCAACTTTTCAATATCATGAAAGGCGATATGAGCCTAATCGGGCCTCGGCCGGAGCAGCCGCAGCTCGTCTCGGAGTACCAGCAGATCATCCCCCATTACGATCTGCGTCACGCCGTACAGCCGGGGCTCTCCGGTTGGGCTCAGGTCAGCTACGGATATGCATCCACGGTCGAAGAAACGCGCGCGAAACTGACATACGACCTGTTCTACGTTCGGGAGTACGGTCTGTCCCTTGATGTCGAGATCGCCGTCGCAACGATCTGGACGCTTCTGGCGGGTCGAAATGTCCGATAACGCCATGGCAGTCGCAGACATTCCGGTCGCCTCTCCACGCGCATACGCTGAACGGACGGACGGGGAGCTGAGGGTGACGACGGCCTCTAATGTCGCAGACCTCGCTCCACATATCGATTGTTGGAACGAGCTCGCCTCAAAGGCTCCTCAGCGGATTCCCTGTCTGATGCCAGGGTGGGTCAAGGCCTTTCTGGAGCATCGCGTAAAGCCTGGGGAGCATTGGCTCTGTAGCTTCGCCTACGAAGGAGAGAGACTCGTCGGTGTGCTGCCCGTCATTGTCAGAGCGCACCCGCTTCTTGGTGCGAGCCGGCCCGTACTGCACACGCTGTATGACGACTTGACACCATCTGGTGATGTCTTGCTGGCTCCCGACCGTGCGGAGGCGGCGCTGCAGTCGCTTTTCTCAGAGCTTCGAAATCTGATCCCTGGTCACCTCGGTCTCACCTTGAGCGGAGTTCGGCAGGGATCTCCTGTTCTGCGGGCCCTCCAACATGGTGCGGATGGCTACGTCAGGTATCGTGGCACACGTTCCTCATACTCATATCTCAATGTGCAAGGCGATTACGGACAGTACTTCGCGGGTCTGGGAAATATGCGCCGCAACCTTAAGCGGTTCCGCAAGAAGCTCGAAGGGCACGGGTCCGTCCTGGTTGAGCTCAGGAAAGGCTACCCGGCGGCAAGTGAGCTCCTGGGCGAGTTCATAGAGCTCGAGGCATCCGGCTGGAAGGGGCGCAATGGAACGGCGATGGCCGACAATCCTGGAGCAGTCGCGTTCTACAAAGCCTTGGCAGAAACCCTGGGGCCGGATGAGGAGTTCGAGTGGTATGTCATTCGGGTCGACAATCGTGTCGTGGCGGCTCAAATGTGCATCCGATGCGGCGAGGCTCTTATGCTGGCCAAGATCGCTTTCGACGAAACCTATGCGGATTGCAGGCCCGGTCATCTCCTGACGGGTGAAGTCTTGAGGGATGTTTTCTCTCGCCAGGATGTCGCGGAGGTGAACCATCTCAGCAATGCCGACTGGGAAGGATTCTGGAGGATGAGCCATGACGAATACGTCGATGTTCATCTCGTGCGAAAAAGCGCTATGTCCACGCTGTTTCAAATGCCTCGCGCGGCGGTACATTTCGCCTACCAAAGTTATGTCCGCCCACGGATCCCGCAGAGGATCAAGAGGATCTATCGCGCGTTCAAGCGAAGAGGCGATCGAAAGCCGCTGCGCAGCGCCACCAGTCGCTCCGTCAGGCAGGATGAGAAGAGATAGACGGCCGAGTTCCAGGTGGCTTCACCTTGCCGGAACCTGAGGGCCACGCTCGAAGCTGCCGAAATGATCCTACGGGGACGGATACAGGAGCTCCCACAATTCTGTCAGCTAAGCGAGCAGAGGAGGCCGGCATGAGGAACATTGGAATCAAGTCTGTGGCGAGGGCCTCTGGATCACGCCTTTCTGGGATTCTCCTGACCACGTACATGCTGCTCTCTGCAACAGTTGCGACGGCCTCGGACTGGCGGCCTGTCATCGCACCTCTCACCATAGGCGGGCATTATTACGAGCCGGCCTCTGCAGCCTCGAATCATCAAGCGATCCAGCTATCCAAATCTCAGACTGCCCTGCTTCGTTTTACGGTCCGCCGAGGGGAGAACTCACGCTGGGATGCGAAAGAAGGATCTGCTGTCGACAGAGCTGAGCTCACGGGGTGGGCTCAGCCTAATCCTCTTGGGAAAGATGTCTGGATCTCCTATGCCCAAAGAATTCTTCCGGGAGAGCCGGTAACATCAAGATGGTGTGTGATCGGCCAGATGCATGCCACGACCCAGGCCGGCGACCGGGGCTCTTCACCGCCGTTCGCCTTGCAGTTGCTGCCTGGCGATGTGTTCATGATATCGACTCGCTACGTTGCCGCGGCAAGACATACAGTTAATCCGGACGAGACGATCCGTTATTCCGGCGCCATCGAACGGGACCGCTGGTATCGGCATGTGTTCCGCTTGCGCTTCGGCTACAAGGGCGATGCCATTCTTCAGTGGTGGCGCGACGGCGTGTTGATGCTCGACCTAACCGATTTCTCCATGGGGTATAATGACCCTGAAGGGCCATACTGGCAGTTTGGGATCTATCGGAATACCTCTCCAGAGGATCTAACGATCGAGTACCGCGACGTCGAAGTCAGTCAGACCTCCTTGGCTCACCGGATCGCTCCGCCTTCATCAAAAGAAACTGCGTCAGACCTGAAATTGATGAGGTAGCTTGCAGGGTATTGGCAGCTCCCAGCGGCGCCTTTAGTCATGAGAAGGGGCGCGGAACTATTTACGCTCTTGGGTAATAAGCGCGGAATTATGTATTATTGGGCCCGTAAAGTCGCGTGCTGCTAAACAGAAATATTAAGCTTTTACTCCTCACGTTGGCGGCCCTGTACCTCAAAAGCGCTAGAACCTACTCCTTTTTCATCAATGGTCGCAAAGAGGTTAATTTGTATAATTGAGGACAGATTTCAAAAAAGGATCTTTCGCATGACACGATCTGCGTCGCTGGTGCCAACGATCCTTGTTTGTAAAAACTCAATGCTTCGAGAAGGGCTGAAGCATACTCTTTCGACTACTCGCTTCAGGGTGTGCTCGGAGGGTGATGGTGACGGTCAGGACGAGACTGACAAGGCTCCATCCCTGTTCGTTGTCGATATCAATCTTCACCAGCAAGCCACTTCCGATTTCATCCGGGATATCAAGAGCCGCTACCCGACTTGCCGCACAGTTGTGTTGGCCGAAGAGTTCGATCTGCAAAGCATGATGTCAATGCTGCAGTCCGGAGCCGACGGCTACTGCCTTTCGACGGTGTCGTGTGAAGTCTTGGTCAAATATCTCGATCTCGTCATGTTGGGAGAAAAAGTATTCCCGTCGAATTCCGTGCTCATGGATTTGTCGGCAGGAAAGCTCTCGCGTGTAGAGCGGCCAGTATCAGCCGAGACGCCGGACAATTTGCAGATTATCTCAGCCGGAGCGCCCATTCGAACGCTCTCGAGCCGAGAGGCGGAGATTCTGCATTGTCTGATGCAGGGCGCCCCCAATAAGATTATTGCGCGAAAGCTTGAAGTTGCGGAAGCCACTGTGAAGGTTCACATCAAGGCGATTCTCAGAAAGATCCGCGTTACGAACCGCACACAGGCTGCCATGTGGGCTGTTGCGCACCTCCCGGCCGCCGGCGCATCCGACGAGTCTTGGGCATCCCGCTGAAGGGCTTGGTTTATGACAGGTGCAAAGCGCGCGAGGTTCTTCGTATTGCTGGATATGAAGAGCCGTCCTGGGCCGTCGGAGCGGGGGTCTGAAATTGACTTTCCCTATGAAAGCGCGTCCAGGGTGTTGGAGATCAGTGCAGGACACCGCCGAGATTGATCGTGAACAGAATGTTCCCGAATGCATCGGTAACTTCGAGGCTCCAATTCGCCCATTCGTTCGAAGCCGAGTCGTCCTCGTCTCGCAATTCGTCTATTGCTTTCAGGGCCTGGATACGGGCTTGCTCGATGTCCCTGACTTCAATCCCATCCTGGTCTGTGATTTTCTCGCTGCCATTTACGAGGTTGAAGTAGCATCTCATCGTTAGGGGCAGAGTCTCCCGCGCAGATTCTGAAATGGTGTTTCTGTGAACTTTAGCGGCCATGCTGTCAGCGCCGATTTCTAACATGTGTTAAGTCTACAGATTTTCACTGTCTAGCCCGATCTGCAGATCTTCCTGCGCTCATGCTGTGGTGCAATTCACCCTCAGGAGGTACGCACGTACCGAATCGCAGGCTCAGTGCAGCAAGCTTGACCGATTTAGCTCCGTAGCAGGAACCAACCCGGAGGCTTGCCTCAAGGCTGTTCGAATAAACGTCCCTTACCGTAAATGAAGTTTTGCATCCTGCAAAGAATTTAATGTTTTTATAGCCTTTCGGACCTCAGTCCAATTGTCCTGAAAGATTTTGTAAGTTAATTTTCTGAGTGATGGGATGTTCGCTGAAGCGGTTGGCGAGCAGGGGCCAGAGGGCTCTAAGATGCGGAAGAATTACGACCAAGACTCTTTGTCCGATCAGAGCGGATCCGAAAGTGGTACATACACGAGATCTGCGGAGGAAACTCAGGTGGGTGATCCGAACGGTGCGGTGGGTGCTCGACTGCAGATTGTCCCAACCCTCTTGGTTGAGCCCAATACATTGCTGAGAGAGGGGCTGAAGAGGATACTATCGGAGACGCCTTATAGTCCCGTTGCATCTGCAGCAAGTCTCGACGAAGTGCGAGGCACCTGGGCAGCCGGCGCCGATCCTTTTCTGCTGATCATGGACGCTGCCAACGATCACGATTCAAAGTGCAATCAGGTCTCGCAGCTCAAGGCGGATCTGCCGACCGCGCGTGTGGTCATGCTCGTCGACTACTACGATCTGAAGCGCGTTCTAGCTGCTTTCCAGGCGGGAGCCGATGGCTATCTCGTCAAGTCTGTCTCATGCGAGGTTCTTGTCAAATCACTCGACCTCGTCATGCTCGGGGAGGCTGTCTTTCCGTCCGCTATCCTCAATCTCCTGCGCGAGCATTCGGCCGTAGAGGATGAAAGCAGTGCCGAGCAGCAGGATGATGATCAGGAAAGCCCTCCCAGAGGCCTGTCTGTTCGCGAGACTGTCATTCTCCGTTGCCTCATGGAGGGAGATTCGAACAAGCTGATCGCACGAAAGTTCGATATCACGGAGGCCACGGTCAAGGTCCACGTCAAGGCGATTCTCCGCAAGATCCGCGCCAAGAATCGGACACAAGCCGCTATCTGGGCAGCAAGTCATCTGCCGTCGAACGGCCGCGGCGCAGCGAGATCGTAATCGGGATAAGGGCGCTTTGTCCGTCCTCATCCCGATGCGATGATCGACTGCAGCCCCTCTCGCAGAGATGTGGAGGGCATCAAGCCGAGTATGTCTTTGAGGCGGGAGGGATCGCCGACGGAGATCATGATGTCCCCGGCTCGTGCCGGTCCATTGGCGACGGTCAACCCTGGCTGAACCAGATCGGCGACGGAGTCGGCAAGCTTTCGGATCGAGGTCGCCTGTCCGGTGCAGACATTGCTGATTTCCGCAGACGCGGTTCTTTGATCAAGCAGTCGCTCCATGGCTCTGCGGCATGCTTTGACGGCATCGGCGACGAAGACGAAATCCCGCACCTGATCTCCCGTTCCGTGGATGAGGACGGGAGCTCCATTGAGAGCGTTGCGCATAAAGACCGCGATCACGCCGGAGTAGGGCGAGTGCGGATCCTGTCGCGGGCCGTATATATTGAAAAAACGAAGACCGAAGGATCTCAGGTCTCTCGTCCTCGCACCGGCTGCTGCGTGCAGCTCCATCGCGTATTTGTCGGCGCCATAGGCCGAGATCGGTCTTTTTGGAGCGTCCTCCTCGATGGGGGTTCGATCAACGTCGCCGTAGATCGCTGACGAGGAGGCATAGACAACGGGGATATTGTGCTCCGCAGCCAGTTCGAAGATGCCGACTGAGGCGGAGAGATTGATGCTGTGGGAGTCGCGCCACTGCTGGGTGCATTTGGGGACCGATGCGACTGCGGCCAGATGAAAGATGCCGGTACATCCCCGGGCTGCTTCCTGGAGCAAGGAGCCATCCCTGATATCTCCCACGATCAGCTCCGCAGCCTCTGTCAGATTGCTGCGATGGCCTGTCGAAAGGTTGTCGAGAACAACAACCTCAGCTCCATCGCCAACCAAGGCCTCTGCCAAATGGGAGCCAATGAAGCCGCAACCGCCGGTTAGCAGAAAGCGCTCGGGCATCGCACACCTCTCGGCAGGTTTTGTTGCGGGAAACGGTCGGCTGAAACTCGTGATCCAGCCAAATCAGGATTTTCAGATCCTTCTTCCACTTTATGAGAACTAGAGATTCTTGCCCAGTCGTACGGGGGATATCTCCTGCGGTAGTTCTTTTTTGAGGATGGCCGATCCATCCCTTGAGTTCGTCGCACAAGCCGATATGTTACTATGATTCATTTTTGGCCTGCTGGGGCAAAGGGAGCAGGCAGCAGCCGTGCCTGTGCGAATATGGGTAAGATCATCCCGGTTCTGCTTTCCGGAGGCGTCGGGGCTCGCTTGTGGCCTCTGTCGGATCGAGTGAGGCCCAAGCAGTTCCTGCCCCTGATTGGATCAATGTCTCCCTTTCAGGAGGCTGTTCAGCGTGTTTGTTGCCCGTCGCTGTTCGAAACGCCTTTGATCATCGCTTCTCTCAAACATCAGTCTCTTGTTGCGGAGCAAATCCGTTCGGCAGGTAATGCGGTCTCAAAGATCATTCTTGAGCCTACTGGGCGCAATACTGCTCCAGCGGCTACCATTGCAGCCATGATTGCTGCCCGGACAGATCCTGATGGCATCATGTTGCTGATGCCTACGGATCATTCGATTGCCGATATTGATGAGTTTCGTTCAACAGTAGCAGCAGGGCTAGAGGCCGCCAAAGCAGGCGCTTTCGTACTGTTCGGGATAAGACCCAATGCTCCAAGCACGGGATTCGGCTATGTCCATGTTGGCAAATCCCAGACGGATGGTTCCGCCCCTCGCAAGGTGCTTGCGTTCAAGGAAAAGCCTGATGCGGAGACAGCAGCGGCCTATCTGCGCTCCGGTGAATACCTCTGGAACAGCGGCATTTTTCTGCTTCCAGTCCGTGAATTCCTGGCCGAGATGGAAAGGCTGGAGCCTGGGCTTCTACGGTCATGTGAGATCGCACTTGCATCCTGCGAGACTGATCAGGGCTGCCTTCGTCTCGATGTGCAGGCCTATGCCGAAGTGCCGAGTCTCTCCATCGATCATGCGGTCATGGAGAAGACCGATCGGGCTGTTATCCTGGAGGCACAATTTAGCTGGCGCGATCTCGGGACGTGGTCGGCTCTTTGGGAAGCCAGTGCGAAGAACCAGGACGGTACTGCTGCTCATGGCGAGACCATTCTGTGCGAGACGCGAAATTGCTATGTCCGATCAGAGGGACCGGTGATTGCGGCGCTAGGAATTCAGGACCTCGTAGTGGTGGCGACGCAGGAGATCGTCCTTATCATGGACAAGAGACGTGATCAGGAAATCACGGCGCTCGTCGAACTCCATGAACTGTCCCCGGGGTCTAAGCCTGGTGAAGTCAGGCGCTAAGCGGACCGCAAGAGCTGCGTGTTCTGTGCAGTCTGGTCTTCCAGGATCATGGCAGCGCCCTTCTCGGCAATCATCATCGTTGGCGAGTTCGTGTTGCCGCTGGTGATGGCCGGCATCACGGAGGCGTCGATGACCCGAAGCCCTTCGATACCCCGGACCCGCAGGCGGGAATCTGTGACGGCGAGCGGGTCGTTCTCCGTTCCCATTTTAGCTGTACCGACTGGATGGAAGATTGTGGTTCCGATATCGCGCGCGCCATGAAGTAGTTCTTCGTCGGTCGTCAGATGGGCGCCCGGCCTGTATTCCTGAGGGTTGTATCTTTGCAGAGCTGGCATCGAGACAATCCTTCGCACGAGGCGCAGCGCGTCGACAGCAACCTGCTGATCTTCCAAAGTGGCGAGATAGTTCGGCCTGATCGAGGGAGGAGCCGACGGATCCGGGCTCCTGAGTTTGACGCTGCCGCGGCTGGTCGGGCGGAGGTTGCAGACGCTCGCCGTAAAGGCCGGGAACGGATGAGGCTCCTCTCCAAACTTGTCGAGCGACAGGGGCTGAATGTGAAATTGGAGGTTCGGAGTGGCGTAATCGGGTGAGGAGCGGGTGAAGGCGCCAAGCTGCGATGGCGCCATGGTCAGCGGGCCCCGCCGAAACAGCGCGTATTCCAGTGCCATATAGCCCTTCTTCACCC
This sequence comes from Microvirga sp. GCM10011540, assembly GCF_042650665.1. Lineage (NCBI taxonomy): Bacteria > Pseudomonadati > Pseudomonadota > Alphaproteobacteria > Hyphomicrobiales > Methylobacteriaceae > Microvirga > Microvirga sp. GCM10011540. The sequence continues at coordinate 106,310 of NZ_JBHSBQ010000024.1, forward strand.
AGGAGCGATAATCCTCGTTCAGGGTTCGGACTCCCTCGACGCGGTAGATCGGACGAAGCTGGAGATGGTCCTGGAGGTTCTCGCCCACTCCGGGGAGATGATGGAGCACTTCGATGCCGTTTTGCTGCAGCAGGGCACCGTCTCCGATGCCGGAAAGCTGGAGCAGTTTAGGCGAGGCAATGGCGCCCGCCGATAGAATGACCTCGCGCCTTGCCCGGATCTGGCGCAGTTGGCCGTTCTGGAGAAACTCGACACCGACAGCCCGTCGGCCTTCGAAGAGAATGCGCGTGGCATGCGCATGTGTTTCGACCTTCAGGTTCTGGCGTGAGAGCGCCGGTCTGAGGAAGCCTCGGGCGGCGGACCAGCGCCGACCGTTCTTCTGGTTCACGTGAAAGTAGGCCACGCCCTCATTGCTTCCTGTGTTGAAGTCTTCCGTGCGAGGGATGCCAGCTTCGACGGCAGCCTCGATAAAGGAATCCAACAGCTCCCAACGTATGCGCGGCTGATCCACGCGCCACTCGCCACCGGCGCCGTGGTGCTCTCCTTCGCCGAGATAATGGTCCAGGTGCCGACGGAAGATACCCCTGACGTCGTCCCAGCCCCAGCCCTCGAGGCCCATCTGGCGCCAGTTGTCGTAATCCTCGCGCTGCCCTCTCATGTAGATCATGGCATTGATGGCCGAGCATCCGCCAAGGACCTTGCCGCGTGGATAGTTGAGGGCGCGCCCGTTCAATCCGGGCTCTTCCTCTGTCTTGAACATCCAGTCCGCGCGAGGATTGCCGATCGCGAACAGGTAGCCGACGGGAATATGAAACCAGATCCAGTTATCCTTGCCGCCAGCCTCGAGCAGGCAGACGGTATTTCTCGCATCCCTGGATAGCCTGTTGGCGAGAACGCAGCCCGCCGACCCTGCGCCGACGATCACATAATCGTAAAAATCGTTTGCTGACATGGCTAAGCTCAACAGCAGGCGGTCTTTGTGGAATGGCAGGCCCGCAACCGCTCATTCCCAGAGATTCTAACCTGTTTTACGTTTCATGAGGGCCATTATTTCGCCGACGATGCCCCGGCGGAAGACCAGAACGCAAACGACGAAGATGATGCCGATCAGGACCGTGACGGGAAAGTCCGATGCGGCAAGATAGTTCTGCAGGGCAATCACGAGACCTGCGCCCACGGCAGGCCCTATCAAGGTTCCGATTCCGCCGAGCAGCGTCATGAGGATGACCTCCCCCGACATCTGCCATTGGACATCGGTCAAGGTCGCGAACTGGAAGACAATGGCCTTTGTTGCACCTGCGAGCCCTGCCAGAGCGGCCGACATGACGAAGGCGCCGAGCTTGTAGCGGTCGACACGATAGCCGAGAGAAATAGCTCGTCTCTCGTTCTCCCGGATGGCCTGTAGAATGTTCCCGAAAGGAGAATGCACGATGCGCCAGATGGCAAAGAAGCCGAAGAGGAATACGGCCAGGGTAAAGTAATACATGGCCAGTGGCTGATTGAGATCGATGAGGCCGAGGAGGTGTCCGCGAGGAACGCCCTGGATGCCATCCTCACCATGGGTGAACGGTGCCTGCAGGCAGATGAAGGCAAACATCTGCCCGAGGGCGAGCGTGATCATCGCAAAGTAGATGCCCTGCCGGCGAATGGCCAGAAAGCCCACGATGAGGCCGAGAGCGGCAGCGCCTGCTGCGCCGAGCAGAATTCCGGCCAAAGGCTCCCAGCCCCAAACCTTGACGGCGTGAGCCGTGAAGTATGCGGCGCCGCCGAAGAAAGTCGCATGGCCGAACGACAGCAGACCGACATAGCCGATCAGCAGGTTGAACGCGCAGGCGAAGAGCGCAAAGCACAGCACGTTCATCATGAGAACGGGATAGACCGCGAACGGGGCGGCGACGAGAGCCGCAATGGCGACTGCCCCAAAGACCACGGATAAAGCCCGGGGCCGGGGCTGCTCGGCAAGATACTGTGTTCCGACAGCCATGATGTTACTCCTCTCGGCCGAAGAGGCCCGCCGGCCTGACGAGCAGAACGATGGCCATGATGACGAAGATCACGATGCTCGAAGCTTCAGGGTAGAAAACCTTCGTGAGACCCTCGAGGACGCCCAGCACGTAGCCCGTCACGATGGCTCCGAGGATCGAGCCCATGCCGCCCACGACGACGACGGCGAAAACGATGATGATGAGATTCGAGCCCATGAGAGGACTCACCTGATAGATGGGAGCCGCAAGCACGCCTGCGAGAGCGGCAAGTCCAGCACCAAGTCCATAGGTCAAGGTCAGGAGCCGAGGCACGTTCACGCCGAATGCCTGGACCAGAGTCGCGTTCTCCGTCGCGGCCCGCAGGTAGGCGCCGAGACGAGTCTTCTCGATCAGAAGCCACGTGCCAATGCAAATCACCAGCGATGCGACCACCACCCAGCCGCGATAGATGGGCAGGAACATGAAGCCCAGATTGATGCCTCCTGAGAGTTGGGCGGGAGGTGCGTATGGCTTGCCTGCAGCCCCAAACCAGTAGCGGAACATGCCTTCGAAGATGAGGGCCAGCCCGAATGTCAAAAGCAACCCGTAGAGCGGGTCGATGCTGTAGAGCCGGCTCAACATGGTGCGCTCGATCACAACGGCGACCGCGCCGACGATCAGGGGGGCGAGAATCAGGGCCGGCCAGTAGCCGATGCCCGCATAGTTGAGAAGGAGATACGCGGCGAAGGCGCCGAGCATGTACTGGGCGCCGTGGGCGAAGTTGATGACACGCAGCAGACCGAAGATCACGGCCAGGCCAAGGCTTAAAAGAGCATAGAACGATCCGTTGATGAGACCGATCAGGATCTGCCCGTAAAGGGCAGGGGCGGGAATGCCGAAAATTGTGCTCATGCTTCGTTCACACCCCGAGGACTTCGTGGAGCTGATCCATGTTCGCGTCGAGTTGATGGCCCGGGAAGGAGTTCACCATCCGCCCATCCTCCATGAGGTAGAACCGGTCGGCCACCTTGCGGGCGAAACGAAAGTTCTGTTCCACGAGCAAGATCGTCATGCCGCGTTCCTTCAACTCGACCAGTACATCGCCGATGCGCTGCACGATGACAGGGGCAAGGCCTTCCGTCGGCTCGTCGAGGAGCAGGACCCTCGCGCCTGTTCTCAGGATGCGGGCAATGGCCAGCATCTGCTGCTCTCCACCCGACAGCTTCGTGCCCTGGCTCGTGCGGCGCTCATAAAGATTGGGAAAGAGGCGGTATATCTCGTCGACGCTCATGCCGTTATCCGCCACCGCAGGGGGCAGCATGAGATTCTCGGCAACGTTGAGACTGGCAAAAATGCCTCGCTCTTCGGGGACATAGCCGAGACCTGACTGCGCGACACGGTGGAGCGGCAGATTGAGAAGATCCTGCCCCCGGAGCCGAATGACCCCCTCCCGCCGCCGTAGGATCCCCATGATCGCCCGCAGGGTCGTGGTCTTGCCTGCTCCATTGCGACCGAGCAGGGTCACCGTCTCGCCTTCGCGAATGTCGAGGTCGACCCCGTGCAGGACGTGGCTCTCGCCGTACCAGGCGTTAAGCCCGCGAACTTCCAGAAGAGGCGCCTCAGTCATGCTCGGTTCCCATGTAAGCTTCGCGCACACGCGGGTCCGCGCTGACCGTCTCGTAGGATCCGTCGGCAAGGATCTCGCCTCGCGCCAGAACCGTCACTCTGTCGCATAGATCGGCAACGACATTCAGATTGTGCTCGACCATGAGAACCGTCCGGTCCCGGGCGATGCGACGGATCAGATCGGAAATGCGGCCGATATCTTCATGCCCCATGCCGGCCATGGGCTCGTCGAGCAGCAACATGGCAGGGTCGAGAGCAAGTGTTGTTGCGATCTCGAGTGCACGCTTGCGTCCGTAGGACAGCTCAACGGCAGGCAAATGGGCGTAATTCGCGAGGCCGACGGCGTCGATCAAGGCCATGGCTCGCTCGTCCAGGACCGACAGGGCTGAGGACGAGCGCCAGAACTGGGTTGCCAGATTGGACGGGCGCTGGAGGGCGATGCGGACGTTGTCGAGCACCGTCAGATGAGGAAACACCGCCGAGATCTGGAATGACCGGACAAGTCCGAGGCGGGCGACTTCCGCCGGCTTGAGGGGGGTGATGTCACTGCCGCGAAACGTGATTTGCCCTCGGGTCGGCGTCAGGAACTTGGTCAGCAGGTTGAAGACGGTCGTCTTGCCGGCTCCGTTCGGGCCGATAAGGGCGTGCACCGTCCCCTCGTTGACGGCGATGGTGACGTTGTTCACGGCGACAAAGCCGCGAAATTCCATGGTGAGGCCGGTGGCACTCAAAATTGGCTGGGTACTGACCATCGTACGGTCGATCATCTCGCGCAAGATATAGGCGACAGTGGATGAGAACGATGCGCCGGGCAGAAACCCTGCCGCGCGGTGCACCGTAAACGGACGGCGGGGACGGACATGCCGTCCCCGCCGTCTCGCAAGCCTTACTGAGTCAGCTGACAGCCGCTCTCAGCCGCCTTGATGAAGGCCTCGTCGCCGGGCACCTTGGCGAGCTGGGTGTACATGTCCCACTCGCTCTTGCTCTCTCCCGGCTTCTTCACCTGGAAGAGGTACATGTCGTAGACCATGCGGCCGTTGGGAAGAACCTTGCCGTTCTTGGCGAACACGTCCTCGACAGGCATCTCGTGCAGGGCTTTGGCGACCGGCTCCGTCGCATCCGTTCCGGCCTTCTGAATCGCCTTGAGGTACTGCAGCACGGCCGAATAGGTTCCGACATGGATCATGTTCGGCATGCGGCCGGTCTTTTCCATGAACCTCTTGCCGAACGCGCGGTTCTCGTCGCTCTGATCCCAATACCATCCTTCGGTCAGGGTCAGGCCCTGGGCCGCCTGGAGGCCGAGTCCATGGACTTCCGCCAACGTGAAGAGGAGCGCCGCGAGGCGCTGACCGCTCTGCGTCAGGCCGAATTCAGCGGCCTGCTTGATCGCGTTCGACGTATCGAGGCCGGCATTGGCCATGCCAACCACGTTGGCGCCGGAACTCTGCGCCTGGAGCAGGAACGACGAGAAGTCGTTGGCGCTCAAAGGATGCCGCACGGCCCCGAGAACCTCGCCGCCCTTGGATTTCACGAACTTCGAGGTTTCGTTTTCGAGGGAGTAGCCGAAGGCGTAGTCGGCCGTCAGGAAGAACCATTTGTTGCCGCCATTTTCCACCAGCGCTCCGCCGGTGCCGACGGCCAGGGCGTGCGTATCATAGGCCCAGTGGAAGCCGTAGGGGGAACATTGCTTACCGGTCAGGTCGGTGGTTGCGGCGCCGGTGACGATGTTGATTTTTTTCTTGTCCTTTGAGAGGCCCTGAACCGCGAGAGCCACGGACGAAGTCGTCAGCTCCATGATGGCGTCGACGTTCTCGGCGTCATACCATTGCCGCGCGATGCTGGCGGCCACGTCCGGCTTGTTCTGATGGTCGGCGCTGACGATCTCGATCGGAGCGCCCAGAACCTTTCCGCCGAAATCCTGCACCGCCATGCGCGCGGCCTCGACGGAGTACTTTCCTCCGAAATCGGCATAGACACCCGATTGATCGTTCAGGATGCCGATCTTGACGACGCCGTTTGATACCTGCTGCTGCGCATAGGCCGATGAAGCCAGTACGGTGCAGCTTAGGGCGAACAGAACCTTCTTGAGAACTTTCATTGCTTCCTTCCCTTTCACTCTTGGAAGGCTCATGCGTGCCGAGCCTTCTTGTTATGGCGGTATCGTGGAGCCACGATCGAAGATGGTCAAGGAAGATAGGCGACCTATCCCGCTGAGGAATAAGGCGGAGGTTCATCCTAAAGTCGCACGCCGGACCCGGTCCGAGCCTGCGGGGCGAGCCTGAGCCGGGTCATTCTGCGACCATGGGGTAGCCATTGCATTCAGATCAGCCCTGTTCGGTACTGTCCGGCGGTTCACACGGCTTGTTCAAAAGCTTATATGGCATCTCGCCATCCGCCCTTGCTGTGGGCCTCTTCGTGGAGCCACCCAATGACTGTTCATCAAAAACCCGTCGACCGTCGTGTTCTCGATCTGAAGGATCCCTCGCTTCTCGTAAGCAAAGCTTATGTAGCGGGCGAATGGATCGATGCGCCGGACGGCAAGACCATCCCGGTCACGGACCCCTTCGACGGAGCCCTGATCGCCGAGGTGCCCGATCTCGGCCCCGAGGCGGCCCGCCGCGCCATCGACAAAGCCCATGAGGTGCAGAAGGAATGGGCCGCCCGCACGGCCAAGGAGCGCAGCCAGGTTCTCAAGCGCTGGTACGATCTCATCATGGCCAATGCGGACGATCTGGCCCTCATTCTCACCACGGAGCAGGGCAAGCCGCTGGCCGAAGCCAAGGGCGAGGTGGTTTCCAATGCAGCCTATATCGAGTGGTTTGCCGAAGAGGCCAAACGTATCAACGGCGACATTATTCCTCAGGCGCGTGGCGATCAGCGCATCGTCGTCCTGAAGCAGCCCGTCGGCGTCTGCGCTGCGATCACGCCCTGGAACTTCCCTAACGGCATGATCACCCGCAAGGCTGGTCCCGCTCTGGCCGCCGGTTGCACCATGGTCCTCAAACCGGCTGCACAGACACCGCTCTCGGCCTTCGCGCTCGCCGTCCTGGCGGAGCGGGCGGGGGTCCCGAAGGGAGCCTTTTCCGTTGTGACGGGCGACGCTCAGCCGATCGGCAAGGAATTCTGCCATAATCCGAAGGTCGCCAAGATCACGTTCACGGGCTCGACCAATGTGGGCCGCTGGCTGATGAAGGAGGCCGGAGACAGCATCAAGCGCCTGTCGCTGGAACTCGGCGGAAATGCGCCGTTCATCGTCTTCGACGATGCCGATCTCGATGCGGCGGTCGAGGGGGCGATGATCTCGAAGTTCCGCAATGCGGGTCAGACCTGCGTCTGCGCCAACCGAATCTATGTGCAGGAGGGCGTGGCGGACGCCTTTGCCGAGAAGCTGGTCGCCAAGGCGAAGGAGTTGCGGCTGGGGCGCGGCACGGAGACCGGCGTGAGCATGGGCCCCCTCATCGACGATCGCGCCGTCGCCAAGATGGAGGAGCATGTGGCCGACGCCCTCGCCAAGGGCGGCAAGCTCATTGCCGGCGGCAAGCGGTCCGATCTCGGCAGCACGTTCTTCGAGCCGACCGTGATGACGGGCATCACCCAGTCCATGAAGGTGGCCAAGGAGGAGACCTTCGCACCCTTGGCGCCCATCATCCGCTTCAAGGATGAGGCGGACGTGATCGCCATGGCCAACGACACGGAATTCGGCCTCGCGTCGTATTTCTATGCCAAGGACATGGCGCGGGTCTGGCGTGTCGCAGAGGCGTTGGAGAGCGGCATGGTCGGCGTCAACACGGGGCTCATCGCCAATGAGATGGCGCCCTTCGGCGGTGTGAAACAGTCCGGCCTGGGGCGTGAGGGCTCCAGGTACGGGATCGAAGGGTTCCTCGAACTCAAGTACATCTGCCTGAGCGGCATTTGAGCCATGAGGGGCCCGGTGGAGCGATCCACCGGGCCTTTCAATTCTGGGTGGAGGCGCTCCCGATGCTCACTCCGCCAGCGTCATCGCGATAGGCTGATGGTCGGAGGCCGTCGTCTCCACATCGACGCGGACATCGGCGATCTGATCGGCGATGTCCTCGGAAACGAAGATGAAGTCGCGGCAATGGGGTCCTTGAGGCCATTGCTGGGCGTCGCCCACGCCGGCCGTCGGAGCATGCGGGGCGTTTCCGTGGCGGACGGTCCAGGCATCGACGAAGGAAGAAATATCCGCTGCGATCGGCATCTGCATGCGGGCATAGAGATCGTCTTCCGGGACCAGATTGAAGTCGCCGCAGATGATCGCCCCGACGGGCGCCGCAAGCGTGCGGTAGGGGCCGCTTGAGGTGTCGCGGAACGACAACCGATCTCTCCGCGTGCTCTCGGCATGCAGCTCCCTCATCCGCTCCACCTGCGCGGCCCGTTGGGCCGTGGAGTGGAACTCCAAATGGCATGTCGTGATCCGGACCGGGCCTGACTTAGCGGCAACGGTGACTTCCAATGCCTGACGCTGCATGCTCCTGACCTCGTCCGCAGGCCACGGCAGCATGTGACTGGTGACCTGCAGCACCGGCAGGCGCGAGAGGATCATATTGCCGAAGACCTGGGGAACGCCGTTCTTGTCGAACATCTCGACCGCAGGACGGAAGACGGGAGTGTAGCCGGGAAGGAGGTCCGCCAAGATCCCGGGCTGGTCCTCGCCCCCGTCCTGAGATGGGAAGCCACGCGAGATCTCCTGAAAGCAGAACACATCCGCATCGCAGAGCGAGCGCGCCGTAGCGACGATCCGGCTCAGATCGACTTTGCCATCGCAGCCCAGGCCCCATTGAATATTCCAGGTCACGAGTTTCATCAGAACCATCCTGCGATTGCGGCTTCGATTTATTTCGCACCTCCTGCAAGCATTCAGGCGGAGTCTTTCCGCTGCTTGGCCTGCAGCAGGAAGGCTGCGAGTTCGGCAAAGCCGTCGCCCGAATGTCCTTGCGTGATGTAGGCGGGCTTGTTCTTCAGTCGATGCGCGAAGGTGTGGACGTTGGCGACCCCAACGCTCAGGGGAAAGGCTGCGAACATGGGCTCGTCGTTGGGCGAATCCCCTGCAAAGACCACGCTTTCCTGTGCCTCGTGCCAGCCGATGCCGAAAACCTCGGCCAAGAGAGTCTTTGCCATGCTGAGCTTGTCATAGGCCCCGAACCAACCGTTGACATGAATGGAACTGACCTTCGCCTGTGCCCCGGCCCTTTCGAAGATGGCGACGATCCTGTCCACTTCCGTTTCCGGCAGGGCCGGTACATCCTCGCAAAAGTCGATGGCGAGATCGGCCACCCGATAGGCCTGGTCGCTGGCAAGGGCGGAGCCGGGAACCGTAGTGAGGACCTCCCGTTCGATCTCGCTCAACCGGACACGGTTCTGCTTCAGTTCCTGCGGCTGAGCCCAGAAGTGCTGGTGCATCTTCTTCCGGTGACGGTCGTATCTGAAATAGAACGCGCCGTTCTCGCCGACCACGGCATCCACCGGCCACATGCGGGCGATATGATCGCACCAGCCCGCCGGCCGTCCCGTCACGGGCACGACCGTGAAGCCTGCACGGTGCAGCGCCTCGAGCGCGCCGTAGGCGGAGGCCGTCAGCACTCCTTCCGTCGTGATCGTATCGTCGATATCCGTCAGGACGACACGGACGGCGCGCGCCTGCTCGAGCGGAAACTGCGAGAGGGGTTTCAACGCTCGGCCCCTTTGGATCCGGAGACGTGGCAGAAGGGGAGCAACTTGCGCATAGATAGGCATCCTGAACGGGAATTCCGAGATTTGCCGCGAACGTAGAAGGCGGGTTTCGGCAGATCAAGCAGGGTTGTCGGGACCAAGTCGATTTTCTCCGGCCCTGGTGCTTATATGGTCAGGATCACGAGACGTTTCGGGTTTTCGGCAGCGTACAAGGACAGGGATATGGGGATTGAAAGGACGGTGTTCGGCGCCATCGAGGGGCGGCCTGTCGAGGCCTACCGGCTTGAGAGCGGTGTTCTGCGTGCGCGCGTCATCACCTACGGGGCAATCCTCAGCGAACTGCACGTTCCAGATCGTACCGGCCGCATGGACGACGTTGTGCTCGGCTATGATGATCTGCCGTCCTACCTCCAGTATCGCGGCTCCGCCGGCGCTATCTGCGGGCGCTACGCCAACAGGATCGCCCTGGGGCGGTTCCCGCTTGATGGGGAACTGTACTCGCTCTCCGTCAACGAAGCTCCCAATCACATCCACGGCGGGTTCCGAGGGTTCAACAAGCAGATCTGGACTGCGGAGCCTGACACGGAAGGCAATGCAATTCGCCTGACCTTGGACAGCCCGGACGGGGACGAGGGTTATCCCGGACGCGTGGCCGCATCCGTCACCTACCGCCTGACCGATGAGCCTGCCCTGGAGATCGTCCTGGAGGCGACGACCGATCGGCCGACGATCATCAACTTGGTCTACCATGGCTATTGGAATCTGGCAGGCCACAGCTCAGGCAGCATCCGCGATCAGCATCTCCTCATCGAGGCCGACCACTACACGCCAGTGGGTCCCGGCAAGATCCCGACCGGCGAGATTGCCCCCGTAGCCGGTACGGCGTTCGACTTCAGGAATGAAAGGCCGATCGGCCTGGCCATCGACGACACATCCCAGTTGCCCGAGGCCGGTTACGATCACAACTTCTGTCTCCGGGGGGAGAACGGAAAACTTCGCCGTGCAGCGCGTGCCGTAGACCCGGGTACTGGGCGAGGATTGGAGATCTGGACGGATCGACCCGGCGTCCAGTTCTACACCGCCAATCACTTCGAGAAGACGCCTGCGATCGGGAAGGGCGGGGCCGTCTACGGCAAGCATGCCGGGTTCGCGCTCGAGACGCAGGTCTATCCCAACTCTCCCAACGAGCCGCATTTTCCCAATGCCATCCTCAGGCCGGGCGAGACCTATCGGCATGTCATGCGCGTGCCGTTCTTCACGTCCTGATTTCCTCCCGATGAAAGCCCTGCAAAGGAACGCCATGCCGAACGATTCCGAGATCCTCCATGCGCTGTTCAAGGCGGCACTGAGCGCTGCACTACCGGACGGGAAGTTCGACGGTCGGCTGCCGCCGAAGCCGAAGGGGCGAACCATCGTCGTCGGGGCAGGAAAGGCGTCCGCACGCATGGCTGCGGCCTTCGAGCAGGCCTGGACTCGCACGGGAGCAGGCTGCGAGGGATTGGTCGTCACGCGATACGGGCACGCGGTGCCGACCACCTCCATCGAGGTCGTCGAGGCCTCTCATCCGGTCCCGGACGAGGCGGGACTGAATGCTGCAGGACGCATTCTGCAGCTTGCCGAGAATGCCGGCCCCGAGGATCTCGTGGTCGCTCTCGTCTCTGGCGGGGCCTCGGCGCTCCTTTCTCTCCCGGCAGAGGGGGTGACGCTTGCCGACAAGCAGGCGCTGAACCGGGCGCTCCTGAAGTCGGGCGCCCCCATCGGCGAGATGAACCTGGTGCGCAAGTCCCTTTCGGCCATCAAGGGAGGGCGGCTTGCGGCAAGCGCCGGCAGGGCGCAACTCGTGACGTACCTGATCTCCGACGTACCGGGAGACGATCCGTCCAGCATCGGTTCGGGGCCGACCATTCCCGAGACAGTCGATCCCGAAACGGCTCTTTCGATCCTGCGCAAATACGACATCGATGTACCGCCGCACATAGCCGCAGCCATCAAGGCCAATGCGGTGCATCGTCCTGCCGCAGGCGGCCCGGTGCACATGCTTGCCACGCCGAAGATGGCCCTGGACGCTGCAGCGGCGAAGGCGCGCGAATTCGGGCTCAATCCCCTTGTGCTCGGAGATGCCATAGAGGGGGAGGCGCGGGAGGTGGGGCGCGTGATGGCGGGCATCGCGCATTCCGTCCTGCAGCACGATGAGCCGATTGCTCGCCCCTGCGTTCTCCTCTCGGGCGGAGAGACGACGGTGACGGTCCGCGGCCAGGGGCGGGGCGGGCGCAACGCCGAGTTCCTGCTGGCTCTGGCGCTTGCGCTGAAGGGAGAATGGAGCGTGTCAGCGATGGCATGCGATACGGATGGGATCGACGGATCGGAAGACAATGCCGGAGCGTGGTTCGACGCATCCCTCCTCCCGATTGCGCGGGAGAAAGGGATCGATCTGACATCCCTTCTTGCGGGCAATGATGCTTACACCGCGTTCGAACGGCTCGAGCGGCTTGTGGTGACGGGGCCGACGCTTACGAATGTGAATGATTTTCGGGCCATCCTCATTCGCTAGCAGGAGGGTTGCGGAGCGTCCTTCCGACTTTGCTTCATATGTCGGCGCCGAGATCAACGGGAGACCCGTCGGGGAGGATGAGAGCAACGGTCGTTCCTGCTCCCTCCTTGCTGTCGAGCCTCACGCTTCCCCCGTGCAGCTTGAGAATGTGCCAAACGAGACTCAGTCCCAGCCCTGTTCCGGGCATGTGCTTGACGTTCCGCCCCCGGAAAAAGGGCTGCATGAGGTAGGGGAGATCCCCTTCCGGAACGCCCATCCCCTGGTCGGTGACCTCAATCATGATGTTTCCGTCGCGCTTGCGGCTCCTGACGATGATCGGGCAGTCCACCGGCGAGTACTTCATGGCGTTCGACAGAATGATGGCGAGCGCCTGCTCCAGAAGGACCGGATCGCCGACGAAGACGTCGGGAAGGTCCTGAAGGTCGGTTTGAAAGGGTCTGCTCAGCTCCTGGTTGCGATGCTCCTGGCAGACCCGCCGCACGAGGTTCTCGAGGTTGAACAGGTTGAGACTGGGTGTCAGGGCCCCCGAATTGATCCGGGTATAGGACATGATCGTTTCGATCAATTCTTGGAGGCGCAGGCTTGCACGCCAGATCTTTTCCGACCGCTCCTGAACGTCCTCCGTGCTGAGGCGGTTGGCCCGCCTCATCAGGCCCTGGGCGAGCGTGGAGATTGTCGATAGCGGAGTCATGAGCTGGTGCGCGAGCAGGGACATGCGGTCGAGATGCCGGGAGGGGTCCCGCCGAGCTTCGTTGCCGGGGGGCGTCTTGTTCGGTCGCGGGTGCTTCTCAGGGGGCGTCTTGGACTCGGGCAAGGGATCAGGGCTCAACGTTACATAAGGATATAACGTTTTTATGTCGCTCCCTCGGTTTGTGTAGAGCCTACGAGACGACAGGTGCGGGAGGGCACGCGCCTGAGGTCGAGGAGCGAGAGGTGCCAGCCTCCCCAGCTTGTCTGTAGCGAGCGGAACGCTGCCGGAAGTAGCGCTGGTCCTTATCTGTTGTAACTGTTGCGCTTTTTGGGTGCCGGCCAGGCGGAAAGGGATGTAATCGGCTCGCCTCGTAGGCGAAGTGGCGTGATTTTCTCTACCGATAGTTTTCCGAAACCCTTGCTCTTCTCAAACGTTCCCCTTCGGGTGCTTCGACTATTTGAGGAGAATGATGATGGATAACGATCGCGTCGAAGGCAGCATGAAGAACGTCAAGGGCAAGATGAAGGAAGGTCTCGGCAAGGCCACGGGCGATTCCAAGATGGAATCCGAGGGCAAGATGGATAAGGCCGAAGGCAAGATCCAGAACACCATCGGCGGCATCAAGGATTCCTTCCGCCAGAACAACGATTGATCCGGCGGATCAATCTGCGGATAGGCCCGGCTTCAGGCTGGGCCTTTTGCGTTCTCAGGCCTCCTTACGGATCAGGAAGACCAAGCTGGGGCCGTCCTGTCTCTGATCTTCGATAATGTCACCCGTCTCTCGGACAAGGTTGGGCAGATCGATGGACGACAGAGGATCCGTGGCCACGACGAGGAGCTTCTCGCCGGGCTGCAGCCCGCGGAGGGCCTTGCGGGTTCGCAGAACCGGGAGCGGACATTTCAGGCCTGAAAGATCGAGTTCTATCATGCGGAACCTCGGTGGCCGCTACGTAGACGGCGACGGGGCGTTCTAGCGGCTGTCCGCATCCCCGACAACTCGCTCTGCCTCTGCGAGATCGGCTGCAGTGTTGATGTTGAAGAATGGGTCGGCCGCTTCGATGTTCCACTCGGCGCGGGCTGCACCATGCGTGCCCGCCCATTCTCGTATGCTCTGCAGCTTCCTGGCGACGAGGGCGTCGCGGAGATCCTCCCGCAGGTCCACGGGCCACAATCCGACAGCGTAGTGGGTGCGTGGTCCGGATGAGGCCCAGGCAATGGAGGTGCCGGCTGCGGCCCGCGCTTGGTGCAGGCGTGACACGAGGTCTTCCGGTATGAAGGGCGTGTCGCAGGGGACGCTTGCCACCCATTCAATTCCAGGCTTGGCGGTTGCCGCCCATTCGAGGGCGGCCAGGAGGCCGGCAAGCGGGCCCGGATTGCCGGGGACCGGGTCCGGCACGACCGGCCGACCCAGTCTCTCGAAGCGTTCAGGGTTACCGTTCGCATTGATGACGACCTCATCGCATTGGGGGCTGAGGCGTTCAAGCACATGGTTCAGGAGAGGGCGGCCCCGGAGCAGTTGAAGCGACTTGTCAGCGCCCTCCATTCGCCGTGCGAGGCCTCCGGCCAGGACGACACCGAGAGTCGGGGGATAGACCTGCGGCACGCCCTCCGCCATCACTCGATGACGATGCGGGGAGCCGGCCTCGCCGGGGCGCCGCCGGACAGCGCCGCCCAGATCTGTCCCGCCATGTCTTTGTAGATCCTGGCGTGCGGGCCTTCGGGATCGGTCGCGACCACGGGGCGTCCCGCATCGGACAATTCGCGGATCGACATGTTGAGCGGCACTTCGCCCAGGAAGGGTACGCCCAGACGCTCGGCCTCCGATCGCGCCCCTCCGTGGCCGAAGATGTGCGAACTCTGCCCGCAATGGGGGCACACGAAGGTGGCCATGTTCTCCACGATGCCGAGGATGGGGATCTCGACCCGCTTGAACATGGAAACGCCACGCCTGGCGTCGATCAGGGCCAGGTCCTGCGGGGTGGACACGATCACCGCGCCGGCCAGAGGGGTCGCCTGCGCCATGGTCAGTTGCGCATCCCCGGTGCCGGGGGGCATGTCGACCACGAGCACGTCCAGATCGTCCCAGGCGACCTCGCGCAGCATCTGCGTGATCGCCGACATCACCATGGGGCCGCGCCAGATCATGGCCGCCTCCTCGTCGACCAGGAAGCCGATCGACATCAGCTTGATGCCATAGGCTTCCATCGGTTCGAGGATGCGGCCCTCCAGGAGCTGCGGCTTTCCGTGAACGCCGAACAGCTTCGGCATGGAAGGGCCATAGATGTCCGCATCCAGAAGGCCCACCTTCAGCCCGAGAGCCTTGAGCCCGAGCGCCAGATTGCAGGCGGTGGTGGACTTGCCCACGCCCCCTTTTCCAGAGGCGACGGCAATCACATGCTTGACGCCCGGGATGCGTTGCGTCCTGGGTTGGGCGGCCGCCTGAGGACGCCGGGGCGCCGCGGCGGAGGGAGTTCCCGCTCCAGCGCCGCCAGGGCGGTCCGCGGTAAGGCTGGCGAAGACGCCTTTCACCCCGGGAAGTCCCTGAACGGCGGCCTCCGCGGCCTGGCGCACCCGTTCCATGCCGGCCGCCTCGGACGGGTCGATCGCGATCGAGAACATGACGCGAGCCGCATCGTCGACCACGATGTCGGACAGGCGGCCGGAAGCCACCAGGCTCGTCCCGCCCGCATCGACAGGAATGGTCGAGAGCGCCTGAAGCACATGTTCACGGGTAATTGCCACGATGGAGCCTCCTGCACCGGATCTCGGGATGTCTGCCCGTCATGTATAGCCTGTGCACTCCTGCGTTAAGGCATAAGCGTTCACGCGTGCACGATATCCCGAACCAAAGCGCACCTTGTCCGTTGTTCACCGTGTCCCTTGGAAGTCGGTCTGATCCGGCCGGCGGCCCACGCCGTTGCCTGGCGGGGCTAAGTGGAATTCCCCAATCCGCTGCTGCCGTCCCGAGGGCCTGTGACGAGATCGAGGAGACAAAGATGCACCAACACGGCCATAACGATCCCAACGCGAAGAAGCTCTACGAGCTGATCAAGGACGTGAAGATCGCCATGATGACCACCGTCGATACCGACGGCACTCTCCACAGCCGGCCCATGCACAGCCAGGAAGCCGACGAGCATGGAGATCTCTGGTTCTTCACGCAGATCCAGTCTCCCAAGATCACGGAAGTCTCCCGGGACAACGAGGTCAATCTCGCCTATTCCGACCCGAGCAGTCAGACCTACGTCTCCGTGTCGGGGAAAGCGGAGGTCGTCCGGGACCGCGCGAAGATCGAGGAAAAGTGGTCGGAGCCCCTGCGGGCGTGGTTTCCGGAAGGTGTCGACGACCCGCAGATCGCCCTGATCCGCGTCCACCCGGTCAAGGGCGAGTACTGGGACAGCCCCTCGTCCACCCTGGTTCACCTGTATGGCTACGCCAAAGCTGCCGTAACCGGCCAGCAGCCGGATCCGGGCGATCAGGCGAAAGTCAATCTGCGCTGATATCGGTAGATAGATCTCGAAAGAACTGGGGCCGCCTCGCGGCCCCTTTTCATTTCAGTCTTTCGTCGTTTCATAAGCTTAAGTATAGTGGAATCAGTAGAGTGAACTGCGCAGAAAGATTACGGATCGAACGATAATAACGGTGCTTGAGGGGGCGAACCCGGGGAGGGAACGATGAAAGCCATCTGGCTTGCCGCCGTCTCGACAGTTGCTCTTGCGTCCCAAGTTCTCGCTCAGCCTGCTGCCCAATCGCCGACGAGCAATCTCGAAAAGCTCTCATCCTTCCAGAGTACTGGAACGGTGGAGCCCAAGCCCATTCCACAGGAAGGGCGCCGCGCCGACGCCATTCGGCGCAATCTGGAAAAGATCAAGCTGCCTGAAGGCTTCAAGATCGACCTCTATGCGCTCGTGCCCGACGCACGCCACATGGCAGTCGGTCCTTCGACTGGCGTCGTGTTCGTCGGCACGCGCAAGAACAACGTCTATGTCGCCACCGATCGCGACAAGGACAGGGTGGCCGACGAGGTCAAGCAGTTTGCTCCATCCGTCGCCTTCAAGATTCCGAACGGCGTCTGTTTTTCGCGCGATGGCATCCTGTACGTCGCTGAGCAGAACCGCGTGCTGCAGTTTCCGGCAGCTGAATTCTTCTACGAGGGCCCCGACGTGGCTGCTTTCGTGGTCGCCAAGCAGGGGGATCTCATTCCCGCAGCCGAGGAAAGCTACAATCACACCGCAAGGGTGTGCCGGGTCGGACCGGACAACAAGCTCTACATCGCTCTTGGTCAGCCGTTCAACGTGCCGCCCAAGGACAAGATGGACCTCTACAAGCGCACGGGCATAGGCGGCATCGTCCGCATGGACCAGGATGGCAAGAACAAGGAGGTTTACGCCACCGGTATTCGCAATTCCGTCGGAATGGATTTCAACCCGAGCGACAAGACCTTGTGGTTCACCGACAACCAAGTTGACGGCATGGGCGACGATCAGCCGCCCGGAGAGGTCAACCGGATCACCGAGATGGGACAGGATTTCGGCTTTCCCTATTACGGCGGCGGTGCCATCCGGACAGTCGAGTACAAGGACGACCCGATACCCTCGGGTGTCGTCGCGCCCCAGGTCGAGATGACGGCTCATGCGGCCGATCTCGGGATGGTGTTCTATACCGGGAAAATGTTCCCTCAACAGTATCAGGGCGGCATCTTCTCGGCGCAGCATGGATCGTGGAACCGCACGACTCCTGTCGGTGCCCGGGTCATGTTTACGCCTGCGAAGCCGGATGGCACGGCCGACGAGCCCCGGGTTTTCGCTGAAGGCTGGCTCACGGAAAACGGCGAGTATCTCGGAAGGCCCGTCGACGTCGCCACTCTGCCCGACGGCTCGCTCCTGGTGTCCGACGACACGGCCGGAGCGATCTATCGCATCTCCTACGAGAACCAGTAACCGATCTCCTGGCAGGCATGCTGTGTAGGCATGCCTGCTCCTTTGGGGCTGAAGAGATGAAAAACGTCTGCGCCGTAGCTGTGTTTGGGGGCGTCCTGAGCAGCTTCGTCTCCGTTCCGGCCGATGCGGCGGACCCTCACGCGGGGCGCCAGAAAGTTGTCGTATGCCAGGCATGTCATGGCATGGACGGTCTTTCGAAGAACCCCGAGGCGCCGAACCTCGCCGGTCAGGTTGAAGGCTACTTGGTCAAGACGCTCAAGGATTATCGCTCGCTGGAACGCAGACACGAGTCGATGAACATTGTAGCGAAGGACCTTTCTGACGAGGATATCGCCAACGTGGCCGCCTATTATGCCTCGATTCAAGTCGATGTTCTGCCGCCATAAGATCCGGCAGGGCCGAATCCCGTAGCCGGGCACCCTTTCATCGCAGGCATCCCTTCGCTATTGTCGCGCCTCCGGAAACGGCGAGGAGCAGGCGATGGTGGACATCGCGACCAGGGTCTACAACCATACTTGGAAGATCGATCCGATCGTCCGGTCCGTTCTGGACACGGATTTCTACAAGCTTCTGATGGCGCAGACGATCTTTCGCCGCCATCGGGACGTGCAGGTGACCTTCGGGATCCATAACCGCACCACCCGCATCCGCTTGGGGGATATCATCGACGCGGGCGAGTTGCGGGAGCAGCTTGACCATGTGCGCTCCTTGTCCCTGACCCGGGGTGAGTCCACCTGGCTGCGTGGCAACACGTTCTACGGCAAGCGGCAGATGTTCTCGCCGGAATTCATGGACTGGCTCGAGACCTTCCGCTTCCCCGAGTACCTGCTGGAGAAGCAGAACGGACAATACGTCCTCACCTTCCATGGTCCGTGGATCGAGACCACCATGTGGGAGATCCCGGCGCTCGCCATCCTGAACGAACTGCGCTCGCGCGGCGTCCTCAAGAGCATGGGCAAATTCGAGCTGCAGGTTCTCTATGCCCGCGCCATGACCAGGGTTTGGGAGAAGATCGAGCGGCTGAGGAAGCTGCCGGATCTCTCCATCGCCGATTTCGGCACCCGCCGCAGGCACGGTTATCTTTGGCAGGATTGGTGCGTTCAGGCGATGATCGAAGGGCTCGGGTCCTCCTTCCTCGGCACCTCCAACTGCCTGATCGCATTGAAGCGTGAGGTGGAGGCCGTGGGCACCAATGCCCACGAGCTGCCGATGGTCTATGCCGCTCTTGCCGACAGCGACGAGGAACTGGCTCAGGCCCCCTACCGCGTCCTCGCCGACTGGCAGGAGGATTACCAGGGCAACCTTCTCGTGATCCTGCCCGACACCTACGGCACCACGAACTTCCTGCAGAACGCTCCCGATTGGGTTGCCTCCTGGACCGGTATCCGTGTCGATTCCAAGGAGCCCATCGAAGGCGGCGAGGAGGCTATCGAATGGTGGCGTCAACGCGGCCAGAACCCCAAGGAGAAACTGGCGATCTTCTCCGACGGTCTCGACGTGGAAGTGATCGAGCGCATCCACCGGCACTTCCAGGGCCGCATGCGCATCGGCTACGGCTGGGGCACGCTTCTGACCAACGACTTCCGTGGTCTGGCTCCGGACGGAAGCCTCGATCCGATCTCCATCGTCTGCAAGGTCATCTCGGCTGACGGACGCCCGACGGTGAAGCTGTCGGACAATCCCACGAAGGCCATGGGGCCGAAGGCTGAAATCGAACGCTACAAACGCGTCTTTCAAGTCGGCACGCAACAGGCGCAGCCGGTGCTGGTGTAATACGCATGAAAATCGATCTGAACTGCGATATGGGCGAAGGCTTCGGTCCCTGGCCTATGGGCGACGACGAGGCGATGCTCGACATCGTGTCCTCCGCCAACATCGCCTGCGGCTTCCATGCCGGCGATCCGTCCATCATGTTCCGCACGGCGGAGATCGCGAAGCGGAAAGGCGTCGCCGTCGGCGCGCATCCCGGCTTCAATGACCTCCAGGGGTTCGGACGCCGCGTGATCCGCGGCGACAGCCCGGCCGAGATCGAGCGCATGGTCGCCTATCAGATCGGCGCCATGCAGGCTGTTGCCTCCCTTGCGGGACACAAGGTCACTTACGTAAAAGCCCATGGCTCGCTGAACAACATGGCGAACGAGGACGAGGACTTGGCGCTCGCCATCGCCCGCGCCATCAAGGGCGTGGACGGCAGTCTCGTGAACGTTTGCATGCCGGGACTTCTCATGGAGAAGGCGTCCGAAAAGATCGGCGTGCCCGTGGCGCGCGAGTTCTTCGCGGATCGCACCTACGAGGACAACGGAACCCTGACCAGCCGCAAGAAGCCCGGCTCCGTCCTGCACGACGCCGAGGCCGCGGCCGAGCGCGTGCTGCAGACACTCCAGGAAAGCGCCGTCACGACCGTCACGGGCAAGCGCATTCCCATTCGGATCGATACGGTCTGCGTTCATGGGGATGAGCCGAGCGCCGTCGCGATGGCGCGGACGATCAGGGCGAAGTTCGAGGCGAACGGCATCACCATCGCGCCTTTCACAGAGTTATGACCTTGTCGTTCAAGGACCACTTCTCGACCCGGTCCGGCGATTACGCGGCCTATCGCCCGACATACCCTCCGGCTGTCGTCGATTTCCTGGCAGGTCTCTGTCCGGCTCCCGGTGCGGCACTCGACGTCGGCTGCGGCACGGGACAGCTATCCGTTCTGCTGGCGGAGAGGTTCGACCGCGTCATCGCCACGGATGCAAGTCCGCAGCAGATCGGAAAGGCGCAGCCTCACGCACGTGTCGAGTACCGTGTCGCACCGGCGGAGCAATGTGGCCTTCCACCAGCCTCGGTCGATCTCGTCACCGCAGCCCAGGCCGCCCACTGGTTCGATCTTCCGGCATTCTACGAGGAGGTTCGCCGCGTCGGAAAACCCGGCGCCGTCCTTGCGCTGATCACCTACGGCGTCGTGCGAGCCGATCCGGAGATCGACCCGACGATCCAGCATTTCTACAAGGATGTGGTCGGACCGTATTGGCCACCGGAGCGGCGGCATGTGGAGGGTGGCTACCGCGCCTTCGCATTCCCATTCCAGGAACTCACTGCCCCAGTTCTTGCAATCGAAGTGAGCTGGCGTGCGGAGGATTTCACTGGCTACACGGAAACATGGTCGGCGGTAAAAGAAGCGGAGAAGGCGCTCGGCCGAGAGCCGATCGAGAGCTTTCATCGCGACCTGCTCGAAGCATGGGGCGACCCGGAACGGCGCCGCACGATCCGGTTCCCCTTGTCCTTCCGCGTCGGGCGGCTTTAGAAGCCGGATTCCTTGAACGCCCGGGACAGGAACGGTTCGAGCGCCGCCAGCGTCTCCTCGGGCGCTTCCTCAGCGAGGTAGTGGCCGCAATCGATGCCGTGTCCCTGCACGTCGTCAGCCCAAGCGCGCCACACCTCGCAGACATCGTACCAGCGTTCCAGGCCGTTCCTGAGACCCCACAGGGCCAGCACCGGACAGGCGATGCGCTTTCCGGCCTTCTGGTCCATCTCGTCCAGTTGCATGTCGATGGTCGCGCCCGCACGGTAGTCCTCGCACATGGCGTGGATCGTCTCCGGTTTGGAGTAGCAGCGCCGGTACTCGGCAAGGGCAACCTCGTCGAACATGGAGCGACCGCGGCGCAGATAGAACGCATCGGGATCCGCACCGATCAGCCGCTCCGGCAGATCATGCGGCTGCGCCAGGAAGAACCAGTGCCAGTACCCCATGGCGAAGGCCATGTCCGTGCGCTGGAAATGCTCGGCCGTGGGCAGGATGTCCAGAACCGACAGCGCCACGATGCGTTCCGGGTGATCCAACGCCATCCGGTAGGCACATCTGCCGCCGCGATCATGGCCGACAACGGCGAACCGCTCGAAGCCGAGGACCTGCATGACCTCGACCTGATCCCGCGCCATGGCTCGCTTCGAGTACGGGGCGTGGTCGGCCGTCGTCGGAGGCTTCGAACTGTCGCCGTAGCCGCGCAGGTCGGCGCAGACCACCGTATAGGTTTCTGCCAGACGCGGTGCGATCCGGTGCCACATCGCGTGGGTCTGCGGGTGACCGTGCAGAAGAAGCAGGGGAGGGCCGTTTCCTTTGTGTCGTAGATTGATGACGGCTTCGGATGTTGCGATCTGCCGGTGCGTGAAATCTTCGAACATGTCTCATTCCAAGGCTGACACGATCAGACCAGCTGCATCCTGTCCACATCCACAAGGCCGAAATCGGAGATCTTGAGGTGCGGGATGACCGGCAGCGGCAGGAACGCCACCTGAAGGAAAGGCTCCGCCAGGGTCACTCCGAGGCCCTTGGCCGCGTCCCTCAGAGGATAGAGCGCGTCGCGCACGTCCTCGTAGGTCTTGTCGCTCATGAGGCCTGCGATCGGCAATGCGAGCTCAGCGCGAACGGTGCCGTCGGACACGACCACGAAGCCGCCCTGTATCTCCCGCAGGCGATTGACCGCGACGGCCATGTCGCTGTCATCGGCTCCGACCACGCAGATGTTGTGACTGTCGTGTCCCACCGATGAAGCAATGGCGCCGCGCTTCAACCCGAAGCCCTTTACAAACCCCAAGCCGATATTGTGGTTGATCCCGTGGCGGGCCACGACTGCGACCTTCACCACGTCCTGCCCAGGATCAATCCGGAGCATTCCATTCTGCACGGGCAGGTTCAGGCTCAGATGCTCCGTGATGATCTTTCCCGGAATGACGCCGATGACCTCGGCCTTGCCGGTCGAGCTCTCGACCCGGAACTGCTCAGGCGAAACAGGCGCCGCCTTCACGCTGTTGAGCCCGACGGGAACAATCGTCTCACGGGTCGTGAAAAGCGTCTCATCAACCAGATGCCCGCCGGCGATCACGTCGGAGACGGCGCAGGCTTCGAGATCGTCCAATAGAACGATGTCGGCGCGCTTGCCCGGCGCGATCATGCCTCGGTCGTTCAGGCCGAACGCATGGGCCGCAGTCAGCGAAGCGGCCCTATAGGCGGCCAGCGGCTCGCAGCCCAATGAAATCAGCGTCCGGATCATGAAGTCGAGATGGCCCTCCTCGGCGATGTCGAGGGGGTTGCGGTCGTCGGTGCACAGAGCCAGGAAGGGAGATGTCTGGACCGAGAGGAGCGGCGCCAGCGCATGCAGGTCCTTCGAGACGGAACCTTCGCGGATCAGCACGGTCATGCCCTTGCGGATCTTCTCCAGCGCCTCCTCGGCCGTCGTGGTTTCATGATCGGTGCGGATGCCGGCGGCAAGATAGCCGTTGAGATCGAGGCCGCGTACCAAAGGCGCGTGCCCGTCGATGTGCCGGCCGGCAAAGGCTTCGATCTTCGCCAAGCAAGAGGGATCCGCAGCCAGCAGGCCGGGAAAGTTCATGAACTCCGCAAGGCCGATCACCTTGGGATGGTCGCGGTAGCGGGCCAGATCGCCCGCCTCGATCCGGGCTCCGGATGTTTCCAGATGCGTCGCCGGCACGCAGCTCGAAAGCTGCACGCGTAGATCCATGATCATCCGATCCGCGCACGAGAGAAAATAATCGAACGCCGCGGTGCCGATGACGTTCGCCATTTCATGCGGGTCACAGATCGCCGTCGTCACCCCGTGAGGAAGAACGCAGCGGTCGAACTCCAGCGGCGTGACGAGAGAAGACTCCACATGAAGGTGGGTGTCGATGAAGCCTGGCACTGCGATGCGCCCGCGCCCGTCGATCGTACGTGTGCCCTTGAACCGTCCATAGGTGCCGACGATGGTATCGCGGCAGATGGCGATATCCGTCTGCGCCAGGGATCCTGTCACAAGATCCAGCAGGCGGACGTCGGTGATGACGAGATCGGCGGGAGCGGAGCCGCGGCCCTGGGCGATGCGCGCCGCGGTCGTTGTAGCGTCAGGCTTTCTCGTCATGCAGCTCCAAGGTCCCTACCAGCTCCGGCGCTGTCCATTGTCGATATGGATGATGCCGTTTCGGTAGACCTTAAGGCCACCCACTTCCGGACGCGAGCGTAAATACGCC
Source organism: Microvirga sp. GCM10011540 (assembly GCF_042650665.1). Taxonomy (NCBI): domain Bacteria; kingdom Pseudomonadati; phylum Pseudomonadota; class Alphaproteobacteria; order Hyphomicrobiales; family Methylobacteriaceae; genus Microvirga; species Microvirga sp. GCM10011540. Next base: position 129,782 of record NZ_JBHSBQ010000024.1, read on the forward strand.
ATCACGCCCCTGGCTCGGGTGCGGACGCGGAAATCGATGGCGCGGCAGGCGAGATGAAGGGATTGCCGTGCGCCGCCAGCCTTACGGTTCCGGGTTCTGCTGCGGTGCGTGGATTCCACGCTGACGGGGCCGAACTTGGCGGCGACCGCTGCAACCACCTCGCGAAGATCGCCAGGAAGGCACTTGGTCGGGGCGCTTGCCCGGACGAGGATCGCTCCCCGCTCCACGAAGGAATAAAAACTGGAGAGGTTTCGCAGGGCGGGGTTGCCGGGACTTGGCAGGCTCCCTGTGGCGCCGGGGTCGAGGCGGTTCTGCGGCGGCAGGTTCGCATACTGGCTCGTCGGAGCGTCGCCCCCTTCCGCAAGAGCCGGTGCAGACAACGCACCGGCCATCAAGGCGCCGGTCACGAACACAAGCGACACTGCTTGATGAAATCGAGGATTGGTGCTCATCGGGTCCTCCCCGTAGTGAGCCCCCACGTTTAACGGTCGTCAGATGACCGCCCTTTTTGGCATTTTGCCTGTTATTGGCCGTTATTCGGCGTTCGAGGCTGTTACTTAGGCCGAATAATCGAAGTTCAATCCCGTGTTGGCAACTATCCCGTGGAGGTAAATCAAATTAATAAACTTTAAGTTGTGGAATTGTGCTTCCTTGTATCGTAAGCGAAACAAAGATATATTATCGAAAAGATATGAAATGTTATTAAGTACGTTAAATCTTGCGCTTCTGCAGGGCAGTACACACATTCCCTCTGTTGCGTTGCAGGAGTTGCGACGTGGAGGAGAATGGATGCACGCTGCTCAGGGCGCCTTTTTCGATGCCATCAAGACTGCCGGCCCTCGCCGGGAGGATGCGATTGCACGCATTACGCTGCTCGCCAAACTGCTGGACAGCGCTTTCTTCGTTCCCGGACTGAACCGACGCGTGGGCATCGATTCCGTGATCGGTCTCGTTCCGGGCGTGGGCGACGCCATTTCGACCCTGCTCGCGAGCTACATCATCTGGGAGGCTCGCCAGCTCGGCCTGCCCCGGTGGAAGATCGCGCGCATGATCGCTAACGTGGCGGTGGATACCGCTGTCGGCGCAATTCCCATCGCCGGCGATCTGTTCGACGTCTACTTCAAAGCCAACGAGCGCAACCTGCGCATCATTCACGAGCATCTCGGCATGCCGAAGCGCGGTCCACGCGAGATCGACGGCACCGCCGTGCGGGTCGAGGAGCGCTGACGATGAGACGCCTGCTCTGGATCGTAGCGTGGGTCGGCGTGGCGGTGTGGTCGCTCTTCGCTTGGGGAGCCTATGGCCTTTTCGACTTCTTCGGCGGCGTTGCCGTGCGTAACGCCGATGTGGTGAGCACTCATCCCGAGACGGTCGAGTGGCTGTCCTGGGGACTGACGATGCTCAAGGGCTTGGGTCTTGCCGCGATCACGATCGTCTGGGCGACCGTGTCACTGCTGATCCTGGCCGTTCCTGCCATCCTGGGGCTCTTCCTGGGGCGGTCCCGAGCCGAGATCCGCTCGGAGGACTGGAACCTGCAACACCGGCACCACCATGCCGACCGGCGGGACGGGGAGGTCCTCCCGCCACAGGCGCCCATGCGCCGGATCGAGAGACGCTGATCCCTAGCGGTGGCTCGAGATGAACTGCTTGAAGCGCTCCGACTTCGGCGCTTCGAACACCTCCGCCGGGCGGCCTTCCTCTTCCACGACGCCCTTGTGCAGGAACACGACCCGGTTGGACACCTCGCGGGCGAAACCCATCTCGTGCGTCACCACGAGCATGGTGCGCCCTTCCTCCGCAAGCGAGCGCATGACACGCAGCACTTCGCCGACCAGTTCCGGATCCAAGGCGGAGGTGGGTTCGTCGAACAGCATCACCTGGGGCCGCATGGCAAGCGCCCTGGCGATCGCTGCGCGCTGCTGCTGACCGCCGGAGAGGTGCGAGGGGTACTGGTTGCGCTTGTCGACGATGCCGACCTTCGCCAGCAGTTCCTCGGCTTCTGCGACGCACTCCGCCTTCGGACGCTTCTGAACGTGCACCGGGGCTTCGATGACGTTCTCCAGGATCGTCATGTGGGACCAGAGATTGAAGCTCTGGAAAACCATCGCGACCTTGGAGCGGATTCGGTCCACCTGCCGCTGATCGGCAGGCTCCATCCCGCGTCGGCTCTTCCTCAGCTTGATCGTCTCGCCGCCGATCTGGACGTCGCCGGAATCCGGCACCTCCAGCATGTTGATGCAGCGGAGCATGGTCGACTTGCCCGAGCCGGATGCGCCCAGGATCGAGATGACGTCGCCTTCCTTCGCGCTGAGCGACACGCCCTTGAGAACCTCCAGCGATCCGAAGCTCTTGCGGAGATTGCTGATGGAGACGGCGGTGGTTTCGGACGACAAGGACGAGACTCCGTTAGACATGGGCGGCCTCCAGACGCGGCTCCACTGCCGGCGGTCGGCGCAGGTGAGGCGAGAGCCACCACTCGATGGCCATGACGATGCGCGTGATGATGAAGTTGATGATCAGGTAGATCAGTCCGGCGACGACGAAGATTTCGACGGCACGGAAGGTCTGCGAGATCAGTTTGGCCGCGATGCCGGTCACTTCCATCATCGTGATGATCGAAGCCAGCGACGTCGCCTTCACCATGAGGATGATCTCGCTGCCATAGGCGGGGAGCGCCTGACGGACCGCGATGGGAAAGACGATGCGGCGGAAGAGCAGGAAGCCCGACATCCCGCAGGCGCGGGCTGCCTCGACCTGCTGGTGCGGCACGGATTGCAGGCCGCCGCGAATGATTTCGCTCGCATAGGCTGCGGTGTTGAGGGTCAGCGCCAGCACCGCGCACCAATAGGGCTCGCGGAAGAAGATCCAGAGCCCCCATTCCTGAAGGGCTGGGCGGAACTGCCCGAGGCCGTAGTAGATCAGGAAGATCTGCACGAGCAGCGGCGTTCCGCGGAACACGAACACATAGGCCTGCGCCACCGTGGCGAGCACGCTCACGCCCGACAAGCGCATGAGCGCGAGGATCATGGCGAAGACCGTGCCGAACGCCACGGAAGTGAAGGCCAGGTTCAGCGTCAGCGGCGCGCCGCTCAGGAGGCTTAGGAAAGTTTCCTTCATGAAGGCGAAATCCATCAGGAAGCCCTCCGGATGCCGCGCATCGAATGGTTTTCCGCACGCTGGAAGAGATACGTGGAAACCCAGGTGATCAGGAGATAGAGCACCGCCGCCGTGAGATAGAAGTCGAACGGGCGGCGCGTGGAGCCGGCCGCGATATGCGACTGGCGCAGCAGCTCGACGAGACCGGTGACGGAGATGAGAGCCGATTCCTTCAGCACCAGCTGCCAGGTATTGCCGAGGCCGGGAATGGCGTAGCGCAGGACCTGGGGGGCGATGATGCGGCGGAACATGAGCCAGCGGTGCATGCCCACGGACCGCGCCGCTTCGATCTCGCCCTTGCTGACGACCTGATAGGCGCCGCGGAAGACTTCGGCCTGGTAGGCGCCCGAGATGATGCCGATGGCGAGGGCGCCGGTGACGAAGGCCGGAACGCCGATGAAACCCTCCGCGCCGAACAGGCTGCCGATGGCGCCGAGCGCCGCGCTGCCGCCGAAATAGAAAAGGTAGATGACGAGGAGGTCCGGGATGCCGCGCAGGACGGTCGTGTATCCGTCGGCGATGCCGCGGATCGCGAGGTTCCCTCCGACCTTCGCCCACGCCACGAACGTTCCGACGACCGAGCCGATGAGAAAGCCGCATACGGCCACGGCGAGGGTCATGCCCGTTGCGGTGAGAAGAGCCCATCCCCAGCCGTTGGGGCCAAAGCCGACGAGCTCGAAGTAGCTCAGCTGCTGCACGCTTCAACTTTCCTGATTTCGTCTCCCCTTCGCCGGAAAGCTAAGGGCGAGACAGCATTCGTCACATCCGGCACCCGTAATGCCGAAACGTCCCGGATCCGTATAGTGCGATCCGGGACGTCGAGATCCGCACGCTCCCGTCAGGCCTGGGGAGTGGCGTCGATCTTGAACCACTTCTCGGACAGCTTCTTCACCGTACCGTCCTTGATGGCGGCCTGGATCGCTTCGTCGAAGGACTTCTTCAACTCGGCATCGTCCTTGCGCATGCCCACCGCGACGCCGCGGCCCAGCACGTCGCCGCGCATGCCCGTTCCGGCGATGACCATGTCCTTGAACTCAGGCTTCTCCTGCGTGGCCTTCAGGGCGCCGTGACCGGCGAAGATGGCGTCGACGCGACCGGCGGTCAGGTCGAGGTCGTGCTGCTCGGTGGTCTTGTACTCGCGGATCTCGACGATGTCCTTCAGGTACTTCTCCAGGAACTGCGAGTTCACGGTCGATCCCTGAACGCCGACGGTCTTGCCCTTCAGGAGCGGCTTCCAGGCCTCGATGGCCTTCTTGGCGGCCTCGGGATCCTTGTCGATGCTCACGGTCGTGCCGGTGCCCGGCAGCTTGGCGAGGGGGGAATCCTTCATCACGCCCCAGCCGTGCGGGGTGGACGCATAGGGAAGCGAGAAGTTGATCACTTCCAGACGCTTGTCGGTGATGTTCATGCCGGCCATGATGGCGTCGTACTTCTTGGCCTGCAGCGCCGGAATGATGCCGTCCCAGTCCTGGGCCATGATCTCGCACTTCACCTTCATGCGCGCGCACAGGTCGTTGGCCAGATCGATCTCGAACCCTTCGAGCTTGCCGCCGGGGCCGGTGAAGTTCCACGGAGCGTAGGCGCCCTCGGTGGCAATCTTGACAGTCCTCTCCTGCGCCGCCGCTCCGCCAAGCGCAAGAGCAGAGGCCAGAAGTCCAAGGCCGAATGCTTTGAACAGTTTCATCGTCGTTCCCTGTTGGTGGCTTCAACTGAGCCTTTTTCGACGGGACCGCTAGGGCAGGCCCCGCCACTTCGAAAAGCTAACAGTCAAAAGCTAAGCCAGCGCAAGTCCCAATCGTGCCGAATAAAGCGGCCGAAATGGCGTTTTCCGTCGCAGTGGGGCGGATTTCGGACAAAAAAGGCGCGGCCGGAGCCGCGCCTTTCCAATCCTGGATCGAGATCTCAGCTCTTCGGGGTGGTGTCGATCTTGAACCACTTCTCCGACAGCTTCTTCACCGTGCCGTCCTTGATGGCGGCCTGGATGGCCTCGTTGAAGGATTTCTTCAGCTCGGTATCGTCCTTGCGCAGGCCGACGCCCACGCCCTCGCCCAGCATGCCGCCGGTGATGGAGGGGCCGACGAGAACATAGTCCTTGAACTCGGGCTTCTCCAGCGTGCCGATGATGGCCGTGGCGTCGGCGAGGACGGCGTCGATGCGGCCTGCAGCCAGATCGAGGTCGTGCTGCTCGGTTGTCTTGTACTCACGGACGTCGGCCGTGCCCTTCAGGTACTTATCGGCGAAGTTCGAGTGGATGGTCGATCCCTGGACGCCGACGGTCTTGCCCTTCAGGGTCTGCGCGCTGGCCTGGATGGCCTTCTCGGCCGCAGCCTGCTGGGTGCCGAGGTTATAGGCCTCGCCCGTGCCGGGCATCTTGGCGAGCGGCGAGTTCTTCGCCACGAGATAGCCGTTCGGGGAATTGGCATAGGGGCCGGCGAAGTCGATGACTTCCTTGCGCTTCGGCGTAATGCTCATGCCGGCCATGATGGCGTCGTACTTCTTGGCCTGCAGCGCCGGAATGATGCCGTCCCAGTCCTGGGCCATGATCTCGCACTTCACCTTCATGCGCGCGCATAGGTCGTTGGCCAGATCGATCTCGAACCCTTCGAGCTTGCCGCCGGGGCCGGTGAAGTTCCACGGAGCGTAGGCGCCCTCGGTGGCAATCTTGACAGTCCTCTCCTGCGCCGCCGCTCCGCCAAGCGCAAGAGCAGAGCCGACCAGGGCCAGACTGAGGGTTTTGAAGAACGTCATTGTTGTTCCCTTATATTTGGAAGCCCGTGCTGGAGGCGGGCCTTGCTTCCCGCGATCCGGGATCGCGTCGGAACGCAGTAACGGTCAAACTCGAAAAAAAGGCAAGCGCCGGTTGCAGGGGGCGGGCGGCGCCGGGGTGTCCGGTTCCCGCCCTCTAAAAGTGCCGTAACGTCAGATACATCCACCGGGATTGCGGAGACCGGCCCGACAGCCCTTGCGAACCGCGCCGCAAGACGCAATGAGTAGGGACGTTTTCAGGGAGCGGGAATGGCGATCCAGACAAAGGCGGGGGTGGCTCTCCTAGAGGCGCTGGCGGCGCGGCTCGGGGCCGGATCTGTTCTGACGGATGCTGGGGATATCGGCGGCCACCTCGTCGAGAGCCGGGGGCTTTATCAGGGCGAGGCTCTCGCGGTGGTCCGCCCGCGCAATCCCGAGGAGGTCGCGTTCGTGGTCCGCCGATGCGCCGAAGCCGGCATCCCGATCGTGCCGCAGGGCGGCAATACGGGGCTGGTCGGAGGCGGCGTTCCCTATGGCGGCATCGTCCTGTCCCTGGCGCGCCTCGACACCATTCGGGAGGTCGACCCGCTCAACGCGACCATCACCGTCGAGGCGGGCTGCATCCTCAGGTCCGTCCACGAGGCAGCCGAGCGGGTCGGGTATCATTTCCCCCTGTCTCTTCCATCCGAGGGCTCGTGCCGCATCGGCGGCAATCTCGCGACCAACGCGGGGGGAACCGCGGTTCTGCGCTACGGCAACATGCGCGAACTGACGCTGGGGCTCGAGGTCGTGCTCGCCGACGGACGGATCTGGAACGGCCTGAAGGGACTGCGCAAGGACAATACGGGCTACGATCTCCGGAATCTTTTCATCGGCTCCGAAGGCACTCTGGGGATCATCACGGCCGCCGTCCTCAAGCTTTTCCCCAAACCGCAGGCTCGCAGCACCGCCTTCATCGGCTGCTCGTCGCCGCATCGCGCGCTGGCCCTCTTCGAGCACCTGCGTACAGAGGCGGGCGATCACCTGACGACGTTCGAATACATGACGGATTTCGGCCTGGAGATCGTGCTCAAGCACAAGCCCGCCTCGGTCCGTCCGCTGGCTGATCGGCACCCGTCCTATGCCCTGATCGAATTGTCGTCGCCGCAGGCCGATGCCGATCTTCAAGGGCAGCTGGAAACGATCCTCGGAAAGGCTCTCGAAGACGGGCTCATCGAAGACGCGACGATCAGCACGAGCGGCGCGCAGAGCGCGGCCCTCTGGTCTCTGCGCGAGGATCTGTCCGAGGTCCAGCGCCTCGAGGGCGGCTCGATCAAGCACGATGTCTCTGTGCCTGTCTCGCAGGTGGCCGGGTTCATCGAGACGGCTTCAGCAGCCTGCGAAGCGCAAATGCCGGGGATCCGCGTCTGCGCATTCGGCCATTTCGGGGACGGCAACATCCACTTCAACCTGTCCCAGCCCATCGGCATGGACAAGGGTGCCTTCCTGGCCGAGTGGGGACGGTTCAACCGCATCGTCCACGACATCGTCCACCGCATGAACGGGTCCATCTCGGCCGAGCACGGCATCGGCCTCATCAAGCGCGACGAGCTTCCTCTCTACAAGGATCCTGTCGCCCTCGACCTCATGCGCACCCTCAAGCGGACGCTCGATCCGCGGAACATCCTCAATCCCGGCAAGGTCGTCGCCATTGACGCGGACCATCCCGCAACTCTTCCGGCTCTGACAGGACATCCATGAAAACGATCGATCTTTTGGCCATCGGCGAACCGCTGATGGAGTTCGCCGAGGTTCAGCGGAATGGCGAGCGCCTGTATCTGCCGGGCTTCGGGGGCGACGTCTCCAACACGGCCGTCGCGGCCGCGCGCCAGGGCGCGAAGACCGCCATCTTCACAGCGCTGGGGAGCGATCCTTTCGGCCAGGATTTCCTCAGGCTCTGGAGCGAGGAGGGAGTGGATCATTCCTCCGTCATCCTTCGCGAGGACGGGCGGACCGGGGTCTACTTCATCACCTATGGCGAGGAGGGGCACGTCTTCTCCTACGCCCGCGCCGGATCCGCCGCGAGCCTCGTGCGGGCGCGGGAACTTCCTCTGTCGCAAATCGCCGCCGCGCGCGTGCTGCATGCATCGGGCATCAGCCAGGCGATCTCGGAGAGCTGTGCGGATGCGGTCTTCGCCGCCATCCGTCACGCGCGGGAGAACGGCACGGTCGTCAGTTACGACACAAATCTGCGGCTGCGGCTGTGGCCCTTGGACCGGGCGCGCGCCATCATCAACGGGACGGCCGCCCTTTCGGACATCGCCCTGCCGGGGCTCGATGATGCGCGACAGCTGACGGGCCTGGAGCGGCCGGAGGAGATCTGCGCCTTCTATCTCGACCTGGGTTGCGGAATCGTCGCGCTGACGATGGGCAAGTCCGGCACCATGGTCGCCACGTCGGAGCGTGTGGAGGTCATTGCCGCCCGTCCGGTCGAGGCGGTCGACGCCACAGGCGCGGGGGATACCTTCGACGGAGCATTCCTGGCGGAGTGGCTCGCCCATCGCGACCCGTTCCGGGCGGCGGCCTATGCCAATGCGGCGGCCGCTCTGTCGACCCTGGGGCATGGGGCCGTCGCGCCGATGCCCAGGCGCGAGCGGGTCGAGGCATTTCTTCACGCGTCCTGAGATGCGAAACGGCGGGCCCGAGGGCCCGCCGCTGCTGAAGACCTGTCGTGCTGCCGCTTAGCGACGGCGGACTGCCGCGCCGGGCAGGCTGCGGGCTTCGGCGTAGTGATGCTGGAGATGCGGGATGACCTGCACGGCGAACTGGCGGAGAGCCGGATCGTTTCCGGTCTGCGCATAGGTGGTGTAGAGCGCCAGCGCCTGCTCGTGCGCCATGCGCTGATACTGGCCGTAGAGGCGGTCGAACTGCGAGCCGCTGGTGGAGGCCAGCTGGTTCAGCATGGCGGCCTTCTGGGCGTCGAGCTGAACGGGGAGCTGCATCGGCGCAGACGAGATCGCGCCTGTTGCCTGAACGTCGCTCGCAGAGGCCGCTCCGGCCGTCGCGCCGACGCCCGCACCCACCGCAGCGCCGACCGGGCCGCCGACGAGCGCACCCACGCCTGCGCCGGCAAGCGCGCCGCCAGCCGGGCTGGCGCTACCTGCGCCTGCACCGCCTGCAACCGAGCCAGCCGTCGCACCGATGCCGGCGCCGACAGCAGCACCGACCGGACCGCCGACAAGCGCACCGATACCCGCGCCGGCCAGGGTGCCGGACACGGCGCCGCCGATCATCTCACCAGACGCAGCATAGACCGCACGGCCGCCGTTGAGCGCTTCGCTCGTCATGCCGTGATCCCGGATCATCTGCTGTGCATAGCTGCGGACGAGGGAGTTGCGGGAACGCTCGATGGCGAGGCGGCTCGACGCGATCTCGAACGCGTCGGACTGCATGGCCATCATGCGGAAGGTCTGGCTGTCGATCGTCTGCGCGACGGCCGGTGCCGAAACGGTCGCAAACACTGCCGCGAGGGCAAGATATTTCTTCATGGGAAGAGCTCCTGTTTCCGGGTTGCAGATCGCCGCGGCAAGCCGAACGGGCTCGCGAAAGGCATAGGTGGCTGCTGCACCCCGTCAACGACGAAGCATCTGGGCGGTTCCAAAATAGGAAATAATCTTGTCATAGTACAAGCTTGACCGTTAAGCTTGGCCTATTGACGAAGATTGTGCGCGTATACAGAAGAAAGGAAGCTCAAGTCTTTACGTTGTTGGGCGGGAGCGCTCAGGCAACTGCGATGACTTCGGCGCCGGTCGCCTGCATGAGAGCTTTGGGGTCTGTCGAGAACACCGCGCGCGGTGTGCCTGCCGCCGCCCAGACGATGTCGTGCCCGAGCAGGTCGCGATCGATCAACGTGCGCAGGGGCATGGCATGTCCGAAAGGCGGGATGCCGCCGATGGCATAGCCCGTCCACGAACGCACCTGCGCCGCATCCGGGCGGAGCAGCGCCTCGCCGATGTGCCCGGCCACTCCCTCTTCGTCGACACGGTTCTTGCCCGACACGAGAAGCAGATAGGGCTGTCCGCTCCCGGCGCCCTGAAACACCAGGGACTTTACGATCTGCGCCACATCGCACCCGCAGGCTGCCGCGGCCTCCTCGGCGGTGCGTGTCGATTGCGGCATTTCCAGAATCGAGATCGAGAGGCCCAGCCTTTCGGCGGCGGCCTGGACCCGCTGGCTGCTCGAGGTCAGGGGAGCGTTCATGGGCCCTCGTGAGGTTGACGGATGCGGCCGAGGGAGAGCATGCCCATGCCGCCGACGCTGCCGTCGGGCCTCAGGCCGCGCAATTCCGCCTTGAGGAGAAAGCCCGTTTCATCCTGCTCGACGGTGAAGAGATGGTAGCCCGCCGTGTGGGTCAGGGTGCCGCCCCGCGCCGAGGCGGAGGGAGCCCCGACGACCGGCACGGGACCGCGCGGGCCATCGAGATGCGCCAGGGAGCCCACATGGTTGTGTCCATGGAGAACCAGCTCCGCGCCGACGCGGCGGATGATGTCCTCGAACTTGTGGGCATCGGTCAGGTTGCGGCCCGGCTGGGCACCGCCCACGTGGGGCGGGTGGTGAATGAGGACGATGCGGAAGCAGGATGGATCCTTGCCCAACTCGCTTAGGATCTCCTCCGCGACCGCGCGCTGCTTCGACCCGACGCGGCCGCTCGCCACGAAGGGCAGGGTTGGAATGGCGGAGGAGAGCCCGATCATCGCGATCGGGCCGTAGCGGCGCAGGAAGGGAAACGCACCCTCCGATCCGTCGTCTCCGCGGGTCCAGGGCGACACCTCCTTCAACAGGCCTTCGAGCGAGCCCATCACATAGGCATCGTGATTGCCGGGAACGAAGCTGACCCGGGACGGATCGCCGAGGCCTTCGAGGAACACGCGCGACGTCGCCCATTCGCTCGGCAGGCCGATATTGCAGGTGTCGCCGGTGCAGGTGATGTGATCGGGTTTCTGATCGTGAATGTCGGCGACGAGCTCCGCCAGAAGCTCCATGTCGTGCATGTCCTGGCGGCTGCGGTGCCAGTTGTACCAGCCGGTAAGGCGCTTGCTCATCAGATGGCGGAGCTTCGGCCTCGGCAGCGGTCCCACATGCGGGTCGGTCAGATGGGCGATGCGAAACATGATGGCTCGGATGTAGAGGCTGGGTTGAGACTTCGTCGAGCCGCATCGCTGCGTCAAGCGCTGCCGATGAAGATACCGGCCAGGAGAACCAGGACGCCTCCGACGATCACCTGATATGTGGCGCTCAGGAAAGGCGTGTCCATGTATTTCGTTCGGATCCACGAGATTGCGACGAGTTCCGCCGCCACGACGACGGCCGCGATGCTCGTCGCCAGCAGGAACGCATTCGGCCAGGAATCGGGCACGAGATAGGGCAGGGTGTGGCCGATGCCGCCGGCGGCGGTCATGAAGCCGCAGACGAGCCCCCGCAGCCACGGCGAACCTCGCCCGGTGATCTGGCCGTCGTCGGAGAGCGCTTCGGTCAGGCCCATGCTGATTCCCGCTCCGACGGATGCGGCGAGGCCGACCAGGAAGGTCTCCTTGTTGTTCTGCGTGGCGAAGGCTGCGGCGAAGAGCGGCGCGAGAGTCGAAACGGACCCGTCGATCAGGCCCGCCAGCCCCGGCTGCACGTATTGCAGCACGAAGAGCCGTTTGCGGGCGGCCTCTTCCGCCGCCTCGGCGTTCTCGGTGAGGTGGGCCTCATGAAGCTGGCTCGCCTTGCGCTCGTGCCGCGCTCGACCTCGGCCAGGCGGGTGAAGAGTTCGCGCACGCCCACATCGAGGGTCTGCCCGGCAGCCGTCTCGTAGAATCGGGCGGCCTGGAGCTCCATGAGCTCCGCCTCCCGGCGCATCTTTGCGAGGTCGAGATGAGGGCTCCACCACACGGCGCGGCGCTTCAGGAAGCCGCGTACATCCTCCCGTCGGATCGGGGGCAGGTGCTCGCCGAAGCGGGAGCGATAGAAGCCGTAGAGAGAGTTACGGTGATCCCGCTCCTCCTCCGCCATGGCGTCGAAGACGCTGGCGGAGGCAGGGAAGTCGGAGCGAAGACGATCTGCGAAACTCTGATAGATTCGCGAGTCTTCCTCTTCGCTGGCAATTGCGAGGGCGACGACCTCGCGCTCCGTCAGCTCGGAAAGGGCCTTCATGGAGACCTCCTGTTTAGAATTATTCTAAACAGATGATCGTCCTACAGCCAAGTCCCTGGAAGGGGCGTCAGTACTGGGCGCCGGGGATCAGGGTCGAATAGATCGAGCGATCCTCCAGGCTCAGAGCCGGAGACCACGTGAAGCGGGAGGAGCGATTGAGAAGAGAGAGGACGAGGGAGAGAAACATTGGAACACCTTTTGTTGGCGCAGTCTTAGTCCTGCGCATCGCGCGGGTCACGCGCCAATTCGGCGCGACAGCCATGCAATTATTGCGGGGCTCCGTTCAGATTTCTGTAATCTTGTTGTGATTCGCTGGTCCAATGTCCGAATCCCACAAACCGAGCCGGTTCCAACGTGTTCTCCAATGGGGATTGCACAGTTACTGGCGCGTCTCGCGCGGCCTGACCCTCGGCGTGCGCGGTGCCGTGCTCGACCCGCAAGGCAGGGTGTTTCTCATTCGGCATACCTATGTCGCGGGATGGCACCTTCCCGGCGGCGGCGTCGAGACGGGCGAGACGCCGCTCCAGGCGTTGAAGCGCGAGCTGCACGAGGAAGCCCGCATCGACATCGCTGCGCCCCCGCAGCTCTTCGGCGTGTTCTTCAATGCCCGCGTGTCCCGGCGCGACCACGTCCTGGTCTACGTGATCCGGGACTTTACGGTGGTCGAGCCCAAGCAGCCGGACCGGGAGATTGCGGAGGCGGGATTCTTTCCGCTCGACGCGCTGCCCGAAGGCACGACGGCCGCGACGCGCCGCCGCCTGGCCGAGATCGTCTCGGGCGAGCCTCTGGCGGAGACATGGTGAGAACCGTTTGCGCAGCGTCGCCGACGCTGCTATGGCCAAGAACCTCCAGGGACAATCCATCCTCATGACACCGATCCGGATCCAGCGACGACGACAGGGCTGACTTCCGTCACGCCGCCACTGTCCTCACCGCCATCTTCCGGGTCCGTCCATGACCGAACTCTCCCTGATCATCCGCTCCGAGCAACCGATCGACGCCGAGGCCATCGAGCGCCTGCACGAGCGCGCCTTCGGGCCCGGGCGTTTCGCCCGCACGGCCTCGCGCCTGCGCGAAGGGGCGCCGCACCTGCTCGACCTCTCCTTCACGGCCCTGGTCGGAACCCTCCTCGTCGGCTCCGTCCGCATGACGCCGGTCCTCGCCGGACAGGAGCGGGCCCTGATGCTCGGGCCCCTGACGGTGGAGCCGGCCTTCGAGAGCAGGGGAATCGGCGCCGCGCTCATGAAGCGCTCTCTTCAGGCGGCGAAGGAGAGGGGGCACACCCTGGTGCTTCTGGTCGGGGACGAGCCCTACTATGCCCGCTTCGGGTTCAAGCGCGTTCCGTCCCGTCACCTCCAGCTTCCCGGCCCGGTCAATCCCGACCGGTTCCTTGCCCTGGAACTGGAGGAGGGGGCTCTGTCCCGTGCCGCCGGACTGGTGGCCCCGCTGCCCGCGACCTCCTGATCTCAGGCCCGGCGGCGGCCCTCGGTGAGCCACGCCGCCAGGGTCGCTCCGATGAGGAGCACGAGTCCGAGGAAGCCGAGCGCCACGGGGAAGACCGACACGCCTCGAACGATGGCGCTTTCGCTCGGTCTGATCCCGATCCAGTCTCCGCCGGAGAAGCGCGAGCCCGAGCGCACCGCGAGGATGCGGGGCACGGTGATACCCTGATCGCCTGCCATGGCCACGCGCCGGACCGACCCGCCCGTGGCGTCCGTGATGGGCTGCAGCGCCTCCACGTTGCTGAACACGTCGGTCAGCTCGCGCGGATTGGCGGGCCCGACGCTGACGAAGGCGATGAGCTCGCCGGAGCGGACGGTGTGAAGTCCGAGCTCGCGGCCTTCCACCTGTGCCGTAAAGAGGCCCGGCCGCGATTCCGTGAGATCGATGCTGGTCTCCGCGCCGCTCGGCGCGGTCAGGGTCACGGGATCCGCGTGCTCGCTCATGGTCTGCCGCTCGATATGGATCTCGCGGCCGGTGACGCTCGCACGCAGGGCCTCCTCTTCGAGGGCGGGCTCCTTCATCAGCCAGTGGGAGAGGCGGCGCAGCAGGTCGAGGTGAGGACCGCCGTCGTTGTAGCCGCGCGCCCAGAGCCAAGCATGGTCGGACAGGAGCAGGGCGACCCGGCCCTTCTCCTCCCGGCGCAGAACCAGGAGTGGAAGGTCGTCGGCGCCCGACATCACGGTCGAGCCGGACTGGACCTGAGAGCCGACGATGCGCAGCCATTCTCCCCAGGCGGGCGGGCTCGTCTCCGAGCCGGGCAGGTCCCGGGTCACGGGGTGCCGCTGGCCGGTCGTCGTGATGCTGGCCTTGTACGGCTCCTCGACGATGCGTCCGTCCGGGGTGCCGGGAATGATCGGGGCAAGGCGCGTCTGGGCGAGGCTGCCGTAGCTGGCGAATTCCGGGCCCGCCGCGACGAGAACCGCGCCGCCCTCGCGCACGTAGCGCACGATGTTCTCGAAATAGCTCGACGGCAGGACGCTCTGGTTGGCGTAGCGATCGAAGATGATCAGGTCGAAATCCTGGATTTTCTGCTGGAACAGCTCCCGCGTCGGGAAGGCGATGAGGGACAGCTCGTTGATCGGTGTTCCGTCCTGCTTCTCCGGCGGGCGCAGGATCGTGAAGTGGACCAGATCCACGTTGGCATCGGACTTGAGAAGGTTGCGCCAGGTCCGCTCGCCGGCATGGGGTTCGCCCGAGACCAGGAGCACCCGGAGCTTCTCGCGAATGCCCTCGATGGGCACCACGGCGCGGTTGTTGGCCTGGGTCAGCTCGCCGGGGAGGCCCTCAACCTCGAGCTCGACCACATTCGTGCCGCCATGCTCGATGAGCGCCTGGATTGAAAAGGGCGTATCGGCCCGCACCTGCTGGCGCGTCAGAACCTGCCCGTCGCGGCGCACGGTCACGAAGGCGGAGCCGGTGCCGCCTCGCTCCATCACCTGGGCGCGGATCGTCTGCTCCTTGCCGACGATGCCGAAGCGGGGAGCTTCGAGAAGCTTGATCTGCCGGTCGCGCTCGTCGGGCCGCCCCGTGATGAGGGCATGAAGCGGAGCCTTGAAGCCGAGCGCGTCGATAGAGGGAGGGATGTCGTGGACGACGCCGTCGGTGACGAAGATCACCCCCGCCAGCCGGTCCGGCGGCACGTCGGCCAGGCCGTTGGAGAGAGCCGCGAAGAGGCGGGTGCCGTCGTCGCCGCCGCCGTCATCGGCCTCGATATAGCGCGGCTCCACGTCGGCGACCGAGCCGAAGCGGCGCTCCAGCTCCGCCCGAACCTGATCCGTCATCTCGCGTCGGTCGCCGAGGGTCTGGGAGGTGGAGCGGTCGATGACCACCGCGACGATGTCCTTCACCTTCTCCCGCTCCTCCTGCACGAGGGCAGGGTTGGCGAGGGCGAGAAGGATCATGCCCAGAGCGATGGCCCTCAGGATCGCGACGGGACCCCGCGACAGCACGGCGACGAGCGCCAGCAATGCGGCGACTGCGCCCACGGCCCAGAGGGCATAGGTGGGAATGAGGGGAGAAAAGCTGATCGAGAGCAATGATTTCTCCTCGACCTACTGTCCAAGGCGTTCGAGCAGTGCCGGAACGTGGACCTGGTCGGCTTTGTAATTGCCGGTAAGCGCGTACATGACGATGTTGACGCCGCCGCGATACGCCATTTCCCGCTGGCGCGGGTCGCTTCCGACGACGGGATAGAGCGCCTCGCCGCGCGGACCGACGGCCCAGGCCGCGGCTAGGTCGTTGGATGTGATGATGATCGGCGAGACCCCGTCGCCGGATCGTGCCGGGCGGGTGCCCTCGTCCTCCGTCTCGGGCGGCAGCGCCTCGACCCATGTCTGGCCCGTGGCGTAGCGGCCCATGAAGTTGTCCAGGATGTAGAACGTCTTCGTCAGCACGTGATCGGCCGGCACGGGCTCCAGTTCCGGTATGTCGAGGGTGGCCAGCA
Organism: Microvirga sp. GCM10011540; assembly: GCF_042650665.1. Classification (NCBI taxonomy): domain Bacteria; kingdom Pseudomonadati; phylum Pseudomonadota; class Alphaproteobacteria; order Hyphomicrobiales; family Methylobacteriaceae; genus Microvirga; species Microvirga sp. GCM10011540. The sequence continues at coordinate 145,803 of NZ_JBHSBQ010000024.1, forward strand.
TCCGGCGCAGATGCTGCCCTTCGGGGCTCGTGGCGCCGCTGGAGGGGGCGGTAAAGGCGTCGCGCGTGTCGAAGATCACCGTGCCGCCGCCCTTCATGAAGGCATCGATGCGGCGGATGGCGGCCTCCGAGGGAATGGGCCTGCTGGCGACGATCGGCCAGTAGATCAGGGGGTAGAAGGCGATCTCGTCCCGTGCCGGATCGATGCCGATCGGTTCGCCCGGCTGCAGGGCCGTGCGCTGGGCGAGGACCTGGGTCAGACCGGCCAGGCCGGCCCGGCTCGTCTCGTCCACCTGGGCATCGCCGGTGATCACATAGGCGAGCCTCGTCACGAGGGCCGCATCCGTGTTGGCGCGCACGGGCGGCCTCTGCTCCTGCGCCTCCACATTGGCGGCCGGGCCGGTGATCAGAAGCGCCGCCAGAACAAGCGCGGCTCCCGCGCCGGCGCGGCGCATCCGGCCGGTGAGGTTCGCAAGATGCCCGCCGAGCCAGAGCGAGGCGAGGGTGTCGATGAGCAGCAGGATCAGGGCGAGGGTGAAGAGCGGGGCGCGCAGGTCGATGGTCTGAGCGCCGACCAGCCCTGCCATGCGCGCGTTGAGAGGGGCGTAGTCCAGCGGCGCCAGCCGGTCGCCGGCCACCAGGGCATTGACCGCGAGGCTCGAATCTACGGGGCCGTAGAAGCCCGGCGGATGCTCCGCCGTGGCTCTTTCGGCATAGTCCCGCGTCACCGCGCGGGCATTCGCCGGCGGGGACGTGAAGGTGCCGTAGCCGTCCAGGGTGAGGCGTGGCGCCACGGTCTGGTTCTCCGCGTTGCGGGCTTCCGCCCCGACATCGTTCGGCGCACCGGCCAGGGCGGTGATCCGGCGCAGCATGTCCACGAACAGGCCCGACAGAGGCAGGTTGGACCAGGTGGTGTCGCCGGTCACGTGGAAGAGGACCACGAGACCATCGCCTTTCCGGTCCGCGGTCACGATGGGCGTGCCGTCGGCCAGAGAGGCCCATGTCCTGCTGGCGAGATCGCCATCGGGCTCGGCGAGGATCTGGCGGCGGACGCCGATCTCGTCCGGCACGGCCAGGCCGAAGAACGGGCTTTCGCGGGTGAAGGGGGCGAAAGTCTTCGGCGTGTCCCAGGAGAGCGTGCCGCCGAGGTTGCGGCCGCCCCGGCGCAGGCGCACGGGAACGAGATCGTCGTTGCCCGCCGCAAGGCGGGAGCCCGCGAAGCGGAGAAGCAATCCGCCGTTCTCCACGAATTCGGTCACCCTGCCCAAGGTCTCGCGGTCGAGGCCGCCCACATCGGCCAGGACGAGAACCGAGACCTGTTCGTCGATGAGCTGGGACACCGCATCGGCCACGGCGCCGCGGCCGTGCCGGATCTCGCTGTACGGCGAGAGCGCCCGCTCGATGTAGTAGAGGGGCGACAGGAGCGGCTGTGCCTGGTCGGAGGTCCCGCCGAAGACGAGGCCGACCCGGCGGCGCTTGCCGCGCTCGTCGACGAGGCTGACCGCTCCGGCGGAGCCCTCTCCGAGGACTTCGATCCGCGCGATGGCGTTGCGGATCTCCGTCGGCACGTCGAAAGCGGCGGTCGTTTCGGTCGCGTTGCCTTCGAAGCTGAAGCGGGCATCGGCGAGGGGCAGGTTCTTCAGGTCCAGGGCCCGCACGATGCCGGCATCGCGCCCGTTCGGCTCGGCCCGGATGATGCGGGTCGTGAGCTGGCCGCCGGTGTTCTCGACTCCCGCGAGGGCGAGGGCGGAAGCCCGCTCAGCCTTCACCACCGTGATCCGCCGGTCTTCCGCCATCTGAGCCAAGCCTTCGATGAAGCCTTGTCCGTCAACGCCCGCGACCCCGTCGCTGATCCAAACGATTTCCGCGTCCGGGGTCGCTTCCAGATAGCGCCGGATCGGTTCGAGATGGGGCTGGCGGTTCGGCAGGTGGGGCAGCGGCTGGAAGGAGCGCAGGCGCTCCAGGGCGGCCGCCGGGCTCGTCGGCTCGATGGCGACGGGTTCGCCCGCCGCCGCGACGAGAGCCACGGTCCGGCCCTCGCGCCCGGCCGCCTCGATCCGCTCGGAGGCGATGTTCATCCGCTCCCGCCAGTCGTGCGCGGCGGCGAAGCCGTTGTCGAGGACGAGCAGGAGCGGCGCGCGGCTGCTGTCGGCCGCCATCGGGTTCCAGATCGGTCCCGCGGCGGCGATGATGAGAAAGGCCGCGAGGGCGAGACGCAGCAGCAGGAGCCACCAGGGCGTCCGCGCGGGCGTCTCGCGCTCGGGGCGCAGGTCGGCGAGGATCTTCAGCGGCGGGAAATCGACCCGCTTGGGCTGCGGCGGGGTGATGCGCAGCAGCAGCCAGATGGCCGGCAGGGCCGCCAGCGCCGTCAGGACGAGGGGGACCGTGAAGGTGAGGGGTAGTCCCAGCATGAACTAGCGCCCTCCCATGGTGGCGCCGCGGGATGCGGATACGAGGGTCAGAATGCGCAGGGCGGCTTCGCTCGCAGGGCGGTCGGTCCGATGGATGGTCACGGTCCAGCCCCGGCGGCGGGCCATCTCCTCGAGCTCCGCCCGGTGGCGGGCGATGCGCTCCCGATAGGCACGGCCCCAGGAAACGGCATCGCCGATCCGCAGGGACACGCCGTCCTCCAGATCGTGCAGGATGGCCTGGCCCTGGAACGGGAAGGTCTCCTCCACCGGATCGACGACCATCACCAGATGTCCGCGTGCGCCCCGGCTGGAAATGCCTTCGACCACGGTCGCGATCTCGCGCGGAGGCGAAAGGAAGTCGCTGATCAGGACGGCCTCGTGAAGCGGCGCGATCGGTGCCTGCGGCGGCAGATCATCTTCAAGCGCTGTGCGGTCCGCGACCATGGTCTGCGCCATCACTTCCGTGATGCGGCGCGAGGCGCGAGGCGCCATCAGGCCGAGCATCCCCGCCCGCTCGCCGGCCTCGACGAAGCAGTTCGCCAGGGCGAGGCCGAGCACGATGCCGCGCTCGATCTTGGACGCCTGGGCGAGGTCCGACGAGAAGCCCATGGAGGCCGAGCGGTCGATCCAGAACCAGATGGTCTGGGCTGTTTCCCATTCCCGCTCGCGCACGTAGAGCCGGTCGTCGCGTCCGGAGCGGCGCCAGTCGATCCGGTGCGCGGCCTCCCCGGCCACGAAGGGCCGGAACTGCCAGAAGCTCTCTCCCACGCCCGCGCGGCGGCGGCCGTGGACGCCGTGCGACAGGCTGGCGGCGACGCGCCGCGCCTCCAGGACGAGGCGCGGCATCCGCTGCGCCAGGGTGAGGGCGTTTTCCGTCTCGGTGCGGCCGGGAAGGCGCGCGTCTTCGGAAAGGACCCGGACACGGGCCATGATGGGAATCCTCAGCCTGCCAGCCGCGCCGTGAGGCGGCCGATGACGCTCTTGATGGTCTCGCCGTCCGCGCGGGCGGAGAAGGTGAGGGCCATGCGGTGCTTGAGCACCGACTCGGCGAGGGCCACCACGTCGGCAACGGACGGCGCCACGCGCCCCTGGATCAGCGCCCTGGCGCGGACCGCCAGCATCAGCGACTGGCTGGCGCGCGGCCCCGGACCCCACAGAAGCTTGTCGGTCACGCCCTCCACGGTCTCACCTTCGGGACGGGCGGACCGAACCAGATCGAGAATGGCCTCGACGACGCTCTCGCCCACGGGCAGGCGGCGCACGAGGCGCTGCGCGTTCATGAGGGCCTCTGCGTCCATGACGGCGACGGGCCTGTGTTCCTCGGCGCTGGTCGTCTCGATCAGGATGCGCCGCTCGGCGCCGCGGTCCGGGTAGCCGACGTCGATCTGCAGGAGGAAACGGTCGAGCTGAGCTTCGGGCAGGGGATAGGTGCCTTCCTGCTCGATGGGGTTCTGGGTCGCCAGCACATGGAAGGGGCGCGGCAGGTCATGCCGCTCGCCGCCGACGGAGACGTGGTATTCCTGCATGGCCTGAAGCAGGGCGGACTGGGTGCGCGGGCTTGCGCGGTTGATCTCGTCCGCCATGAGGAGCTGGGTGAAGACGGGTCCCTTCACGAACCGGAACGAGCGGCGCCGGTCGGCGCCCTCGTCGAGGATTTCGGATCCGAGAATGTCGGAGGGCATCAGGTCCGGCGTGAACTGGACGCGCCGCGCATCGAGACCGAGGACGGTGCCGAGGGTTTCCACGAGCTTCGTCTTGGCGAGGCCGGGCACGCCCACGAGCAGGCCGTGTCCGCCCGCCAGAAGGGTGATCAGCGTCAGGTCGACCACGTCCTCCTGCCCGAAGATGACCGTATGAATGGCATCCCGGGCACGTCCGACGGTCTCAAGCGTCGTCTCCGCATTTCGAATGATCGCGTCGTCCAGAGCGGTGGGCGCTTGAGCGATGCTGGCCGTCATGAGGTTATCTCCACTCAATAGCATCCGCCCCCGCGGCTAGTGTGCCTTCGGTCGACATCCATATGCAAGCGGGTCGATGCGACGCAGCTTGAGGGAGTGGCGAGCTGGACGGTGTGTTTCGTGACACTATGCTCTAGGAAGTAGCGAATGACAGCCGTTCGTCGATCCTCGAAAACCTTTTTATTGTTCACGCTTATGTCATGACCGATCCCTCAGCCCCTCCTCCAGGAAGCGCCCTGGCCCGCCTCGTCGAGGCGCTCGGTCCCGATGCCGGCCGCAAGGGGCCTCCCCCGGTCGAGCGCTGGAACCCGGCCTATTGCGGCGAGATCGACATGCGCATCGCCGCCGACGGCACCTGGTTCTACATGGGCACCCCCATCAACCGCCCGGCTCTCGTGCGGCTGTTCTCGACCGTGCTCCGCAAGGATCCGGAGCGCTACGTCCTCGTCACCCCGGTGGAGCGGGTGGGGATCGTGGTGGAGGACGTGCCGTTCCTGGCGGTGGAAATGGCGGTCGAAGGGGAGGGGCACGGCCGGCAGATCGCCTTCCGCACCAACGTGGACGACGTGGTGCAGGCGGGGCCCAATCACCCCCTGCGTTTCGAGCGGGATGCGGGCGGCGGCGTCAGGCCCTACGTGCTGGTCCGAGGCGATCTGTGGGCGCGGGCGACGCGGGCGCTCGCCCTGGACCTGATCGCCCTGGGAGAGGAGGAGACGCGGGACGGCGAGGCGCTCTTCGGCGTGCACGTGAAGGACGCGTTCTTTCCCATCGCGCCCGCCTCCGAACTGAGCGCCTCCTGATGGCGGCCACGGAGCTCGATGCGGCGGATTTCCTCAGCCTGGCGGCCGAGCGCCTGCGGCCGGAGCCGCCCGACGCGACGGACGCGCTCGCCAATCCGAGGGGCGACCACTCGCTCGACGGCATTCCCCTGGTCCATCCCCTGAACCCCAAGGCGGCGGCCGTGCTCGTCCCTGTGGTGATGCGCCAGGAGCCGACGCTGCTGTTCACGGAAAGGGCCGCCAATCTGCGCCAGCACTCGGGACAGATCGCCTTTCCCGGGGGCCGTGTCGACCCGACGGACGCTTCCGTCGCAGCCGCGGCCTATCGCGAGGCCCAGGAGGAAATCGGCCTCGAGAGCCGCTTCATCGCTCCGCTGGGTTTCCTCGACCCCTATCTCTCCACCACGAACTATCTGGTCATGCCTCTCGTCGCGAAGGTGACGCCGTCCTACCGGCTCAGCCTCAATCCGCACGAGGTGGCCGATACTTTCGAGGTGCCTCTGGGCTTCCTGATGAATCCCGCCCATCACGAGCTCCATGCCCGGGAGTGGCAGGGGCGCCAGCGCCGCTACTATGCAATTCCCTACGAGGGGCGCTACATCTGGGGGGTAACGGCGGGGATCATCCGCAATCTGTACGAAAGGCTCTATACTTCATGACGCGAGCGATCCTTCAGGAACTGGTGCTGTTTCTCCTGCCTTTCGTCGCTTATGCCGTCTATCTCATGATCCGCCGCCGCAATCCGCTGGTATGGTCCTCCTGGAGCGACCAGTCGGTGTGGCTCATCATCGCCGGCTTGACCTTCGTGGTGATCTCCCTTTTCTCGGCAGGTCTGTTCGCCGATCGGCAGACGGGCGCCTATGTGCCGAGCCATGTCGAGAACGGGCGCATCGTTCCAGGGCAGTTCAAGTGATCCCATCGCTCCATCAGGATGCCCTGAAAGACCTTCTTCGGCGGGCCCCGCTGCGCCGCCTTCTCGAAACCTTCAACACCGGCGAGGAGGAAACGCGCATCGTCGGCGGCGCCGTGCGCAACGCGCTTCTGGGGCGCCCCGTCACGGAAGTGGACTGCGCCACGACGGCGACGCCCGACCTCATGGCGAAGCTCGCCGCAGCGGCCGGCTTCAAGCCGGTGCCGACGGGGATCGACCACGGCACGATCACGGTGATCGTCGAGGGCGAGCCCTTCGAGGTGACGACCCTGCGTGAGGATGTGGAAACGGACGGGCGCCACGCGGTCGTTCGCTTCGGCCGCGATTTCGAGACCGACGCGAAGCGGCGGGACTTCACCATCAACGCCCTGTCGCTCGGCCTCGACGGGCGTCTGCACGATTATACGAACGGCGCCGCCGACCTCGCCGCCCGGCGCGTGCGCTTCATCGGCGATGCGCACAAGCGTATCCGCGAGGACTACCTGCGCATCCTGCGCTTCTTCCGCTTCCATGCGGAATACGCTCAGGGCGAGCCGGATGCGGAGGGGCTTGCGGCATCAGGGGCCGAGAGGCAGGGGCTGACGATCCTCTCCCGCGAGAGGATCAGGCACGAACTCATGAAGCTGCTGGCTGCGCGCCGGGCCGAGGACACGGTCCGCGTCCTCGCCGATCACGGCTTCCTGACCTGGATCCTGGCGGGAGTTGGGGAGTTCGGGCGCTTCGGCAGGATCGCGGCGACCGATGATGGCGGGCCGGTCTCCATCTGGCGCCTGGCGGCCCTGGCGGTCCTGACGGAGGAGGATGCCGACCGGCTGCGGGAGCGGCTGCGCCTTTCCAACGAGGAGCATCGCAGGCTCGCGAGCTACGGCAGACTCGTCGCCCTGCTGAAGACGAGGCCCCTGCCCCTGGACGCCGCAGCCATCCGCCGCCTCGTCGCGGAACATGGGACTGAGACCGTCGCACCTGTGCTGATCGCGACCGCGGGGGAGCCCCTGCCCGTCGTGCAACGGGATGCCTGGGAGGCGCTGAAGAGCTTCCGCAGCGGAGCCGAGCCGGTGCCGGTCTTTCCGCTGCGGGGTGCCGATCTCGTCGCGGGCGGCATCGAGAAGGGGCCGAGGGTGGGCGAACTGATGTCGCAAGCTCGCCAGGCGTGGCTGGCGGAGGGCTGCAGGACGGATGGGGCCTACGCCAAGGACCTGCTCCGGCGGGTCCTGGAGCAGGCCGCGGCCCAGGGCTGAGCGTTACGGCCAGCGCACGGTCGGCGGCATGGACGAGAGGATCGACTCGATGTTGCCGCCGGTCTTCAGGCCGAAGATCGTGCCCCGGTCGTAGAGCAGGTTGAACTCCACATAGCGTCCGCGCCGCACCTGCTGCTCGACCCTGTCGGCTTCCGTCCAGGGGGTGCCCGCGTTGCGCCGGACGATCTCCGGATAGATCCTCAGGAAGGCCTCGCCCACCTCCCGGGTGAAGGCGAGGTCCGCGTCCGCGTCGCCGGTCCAGTGATAATCGTAGAAGATGCCGCCGATGCCGCGGGGCTCGTTGCGGTGCTTCAGGAAGAAGTACTCGTCGCACCAAGCCTTGTATTTCGCGTAATCCGCGGCCGGGCCGTGCCGGTCGCAGGCCTCCTTGAACGCTGCGTGGAAGGCCAGGGTGTCGGGATCGTCCTGGGTGCGGCGCCGGTCCAGGACGGGCGTGAGATCCGCGCCGCCGCCGAACCACGGCTTCGTGGTCACGACGAAGCGGGTGTTCATGTGCACGGTCGGCACGTTGGGGTTCCAGGGATGGGCGATGAGGGAGATGCCGGACGCCCAGAAGCGCGGGTCCTGGTCCGAGCCGGGGATTTGGCCGCGGAATTCCGGCGCGAACTCGCCGTGCACGGTCGAGACATGCACGCCCACCTTCTCGAAGACGCGCCCGCGCATCATCGACATGACGCCCCCGCCGCCGGGATTGCCGCCATGGTCCTTGCGCTCCCAGGGCTTGCGCTCGAAGCGCCCGGGCTCCGACGCCTCCGGCGGGAGGGGCGCCGACACCTCGTCTTCCAGCGCCTCGAAGGCGGCGCAGATCCGGTCCCGCAGGGACACGAACCAGGCGGGGGCTTCGGTTTGAAGGTGCTCGATGGCGGCTTTGTCGGTCATGTGGGGTCGCTTCGGTTGTCTGGAATGGCGGGATGGGGAAACGAATGGGTCTGACGCAAGGCTTCCCCGAGGATCATGGCGGCGGTGACGGCGACGTTCAGCGAACGCAGGCCCGGCTGCATGGGAACCACGACCCGGGCATCGGCCGCGCCGTGCACCTCGTCGGGAACGCCGGCGGATTCCCGTCCGACGAGAATGATGTCTCCGGGCTCGTAGGCAAGGGCGGTATAGGGCACGGCGCCTTTCGTCGTGGCAAGGATCAGCCGGCCCCCGGCCTCCCGACGCCAGGCCTCGAAGGTCCGCCACGAGATGTGGCGCGTGATCGCGGCGCGCTCGAGATAATCCATGCCGGAGCGGCGCAGGTTCCGGTCCGACACGTCGAACCCGGCGGGCTCGATGATCTCGACCGGCACGCCGAGGCAGGCGGCCAGGCGCACCATGGTGCCGGTGTTCTGCGCGATGTCGGGCTGGTAGATGGCAAGGCGGGGCATGGAAGCGTCATCGGGGCAGGGCGCCCTCACGTCAAGTGAACGCTTCGCCGGCCGTCGTGTTAAAGCAAGGGCCGGGAGTCAGGAATCGGGGATCGGGATGTTTCACTGGTTTGAAAAGCAGATCGATCCTTTCGCCCCGTTCGACGAGAGCAGGACGCCTCCGAACACGGTCGGCCGGTTCGCCTGGTCCTACCTGAAGCCTGTCCGCTTCTGGTTCGTCCTGCTCTTCGTGATCGCCCTGCTCGTCGGGCTGTTCGAGGCGTCTCTCTATCTTTTGATCGGCTGGCTGGTCGACCTTCTGACCCGGTCGAGCCCCGAGCGGATCTGGTCCGACCACGGAAACACCCTCCTGCTGGTGGGCGCCGCGATCCTCCTGGTGAGGCCCGTCCTGCATTTCGTGCACGGTCTGGTGTCGAACCAGATCATCGTGCCGCAGACCACCAACATGATCCGCTGGCGGACCCACGTCTATACGCTCGGCCACGCCCTGGGCTATTTCCAGGCCGACTTCGCCGGACGGCTCTCCAACCGGATCATGCAGGCGGGCGGGGCGATCCGGTCCATCGCGGTCACGGTTCTCGACACCCTGCTCTACGTGGCGATCTTCGCCTTTACCGCCCTCGGGGTGTTTTCGAGCGTGAGCCCGTGGCTTGCCCTTCCCATGGGGCTCTGGATCCTCGGCTACATGGGCCTGCTGTATTATTTCGTTCCCCGCGCGAAGGTCCGCTCCCTGGCCGTGGCCAATACCCGCTCGGCTCTCGTGGGGCGGGTGGTCGACAGCTACACCAACATCCTCACCGTCAAGCTTTTTGCCCGCGCAGCGGAGGAGCGTTCTGCCGTCAGCGAGGCCCTGGCCTCCAACACCAAGGCCTTCCTCGATTCCCTGCGCCTCAACACGGGCGTGGCAGGCATTCTCGCCTTCATGAACAGCGCGCTGCTCGTGGCGACCGGGGGATTGGCGGTCTCCCTCTGGAGCCGGGGGCTCATGACCAGCGGCGAGACGGCGGCCGGGCTTGCCCTCGTCATGCGCATCCTCGCCATGTCGGGCTGGGTCATGCACACGGTCCGCGACGTCTTCGAGAATATCGGGGTCGTTCAGGAGAGCATGGAGACCATCGCCCGTCCTCACGGGATCGTGGATGCGCCGGACGCGCCGCAGCTCGAAGTGACGCAGGGGGAGGTGCGCTTCGACCACGTGTCGTTCCATTACGGCCGGGAGGACGGGGTCATCGAGGACCTGAGCCTCACGATCCGCGCCGGGGAGAAGGTCGGCCTCGTGGGCACGAGCGGCGCCGGCAAGACCACGATCACCTCGCTCCTCCTGCGCCTCCACGACCTGGAGAGCGGGCGGATCCTGATCGACGGGCAGGACATCGCCCGGGTCAGCCAGGATTCCCTGCGGGCCTCCATCGCCATGGTGACCCAGGACACCTCCCTGCTGCACCGGTCCATCCGCGACAACATCGCCTATGGCCGGCCCGATGCCCGCGAGCGGGAGATCGAGCAGGCGGCGCGGCTGGCCCACGCCCACGACTTCATCATGGAGCTGGAGGACCACCGGGGCCGGCGCGGATACGACGCCCATGTGGGCGAGCGGGGCGTGAAGCTCTCCGGCGGGCAGCGCCAGCGCATCGCCATCGCTCGGGTGATCCTGAAGGATGCCCCCATTCTCGTGCTGGACGAGGCCACCTCGGCCCTGGATTCCGAGGTGGAGGGCGCCATCCAGGAATCGCTCTCGACCCTCATGGCGGGCAAGACGGTCATCGCCATCGCCCACCGGCTGTCCACCATTGCGGCCCTGGACCGGCTCATCGTCATCGACCAGGGGCGCATCGTGGAGGAGGGCAGCCACGCGGAGCTCCTGCGGCGCGGCGGGCTCTATGCACGGCTCTGGCGGCGCCAGTCCGGAGGCTTCCTCGGAGCCGAGAAAACGGCCGCAAACTGATCCCTTCAGGCTGGAACATCTCCAATCCGGCTATGGACAGGCGGGCTTGGCCGTGCCAAAGAGCCTGCGCGCGGCGACGCCCAGTCGCATTGCGCGCGCGTTGGCGCATATGCTTGTTCAATTCAAAGCATCGCGCCGGTGTCCGGGTTGCCGGCATCAGAGACGCGCGGTTCTCGTTTTTTGACGAATGCTGGAGAGCCAAGTGGCCGAGACCACCACTCACGTTGCTGAGCCGACACGACGCGATTTCCTTTTCATCGCAACGGGCGCAGCTGCTGCCGTCGGCGGCGCAACCCTGGTATGGCCTTTCATCCAGTCCCTGGCGCCCGATGCGGCGACGGTGGCTGCCGGCGCGCCGGTCGAGGTCGACCTGTCACCCATCGCGGCCGGGCAGATCGTCAAGGTCTTCTGGCGCGGCAAGCTCATCTTCGTCCGGAACCGGACGCCTGAGGAGATCAAGGCCGCGGAGGACGTGAACCTCGCCTCCCTGCGCGATCCGCAGCCCGACTCGGCCCGCGTGAAGCCCGATCATGCCCAGTGGCTGGTCGTGTACGGCAACTGCACCCATCTCGGCTGCGTGCCTCTCGGCAACCAGGGCGAATACAACGGCTGGTTCTGCCCGTGCCACGGCTCGGTCTTCGACACCTCCGGCCGCGTCCGCGGCGGCCCGGCGCCGATCAACCTGCCGATCCCGCCCTACGCTTTCGTGAGCGATACGAAGATCATCATCGGTCAAGAAGAAGCTACGGCGTAACCTTTACGCGACGGTCACTGCGATCAGGCGATATCCATGAGTCAGCATTCCACAACCTACGTCCCCAAGAGCTCCTTCGGTAAATGGTTCGAAAGCCGTCTGCCGATCGCCAGCCTCGTCCACTCGTCCTTCATCGCGTTCCCGGTGCCGCGGAACCTGACGTATTTCTGGACGTTCGGCGCGATCCTGGTGTTCATGCTCGTCGCGCAGATCGTGACCGGCGTCTTCCTGGCGATGTACTACACGCCGAATGCCGCGTTGGCGTTCCAGTCCGTCGAGCACATCATGCGCGACGTGAACTACGGCTGGCTGATCCGCTATCTGCACGCCAACGGCGCCTCGATGTTCTTCGTGGCCGTCTACATCCACATCTTCCGTAACTTCTATTACGGGTCCTACAAGGCGCCGCGCGAGGTCCTCTACATCCTCGGCGTCATCATCTTCATCCTGATGATGGCCACGGCCTTCATGGGCTATGTGCTTCCCTGGGGGCAGATGAGCTTCTGGGGCGCCACCGTCATCACCAACCTCTTCTCGGCGCTCCCGGTCGTGGGCGAGACCATCGTGAGCTTCCTCTGGGGCGGCTACTCGGTAGGCAACCCGACCTTGAACCGCTTCTTCTCCCTGCACTACCTGCTGCCCTTCATGATCTTCGGCGTGGTCATCCTCCACGTCTGGGCGCTGCACGTGCCGGGCCAGAACAACCCGACCGGCATTCCGATCAAGTCGGGCAAGGACGCGGTTCCCTTCACGCCTTACGCGACGATCAAGGACATCTTCGCCGTCGTCGTGTTCATGATCTTCTTCGCGTACTGGGTGTTCTACATCCCGAACTACCTCGGCCACGCGGACAACTACATCCCGGCCAATCCGGCCGTGACTCCGGCCCACATCGTGCCCGAATGGTACTTCCTGCCGTTCTACGCGATCCTGCGCGCCATTCCGGACAAGCTCGGCGGCGTCATCGCGATGTTCTCGGCCATTCTGGTGTGGTTCCTGATGCCGTGGCTCGACACGTCGAAGGTCCGCTCGACCGCCTACCGTCCGCTCTACAAGCAGTTCTTCTGGGTCTTCGTCGCCGTCTGCATCCTGCTCGGCTGGCTGGGCGCGAAGCCTGCGGAGGGCTGGTACGTGATCGTGTCGCAGATCGCCACCGCCTACTACTTCATCCACTTCCTGGTCATCCTGCCGGTGCTCGGCTTCGTGGAGCGTCCGCTGCCGCTGCCGAACTCGATCCTCGAATCCGTGATGGGCGTGCAGAAGGGTGGCGCGGGCATGCCGGCCGGCGCCAATGCCGAGCCGCAGTCCAAGGGCTGATGCGAGCGTTGAGGAACAATATCATGATGAAGCGTACCCTTCTCATCGCCGCTGCCCTTCTCGGCCTCTCGGCACCCGCCTATGCCGCCGGCGAGACCCCGGTCCCGCCGCAGCTGAGCTGGTCGTTCCAGGGCCCCTTCGGCACCTTCGACCGGGCCCAGCTCCAGCGCGGCTTCAAGGTCTACCGGGAGGTCTGCGCCTCCTGCCACGGCCTGAGCTACGTCGCCTTCCGCAACCTGTCGCAGCCCGGCGGTCCGGAATTCTCCGAGGCCCAGGTCCGTGCCCTGGCGGCGGAGTACCAGATCCAGGACGGCCCGAACGAGGCCGGCGACATGTTCGAGCGTCCCGGTCGCCCGGCTGATCGCTTCCCGAGCCCGTTCCCGAACGAGAATGCGGCCGCGGCGGCAAACGGCGGCAAGGCTCCGCCGGATCTGTCCCTGATGCCGAAGGCGCGCACCTACGAGCGCGGGTTCCCGTGGTTCATCACCGACGTGTTCCGCCAGTATTCGGAGAACGGCGCCGACTACCTCGTCGCCCTGCTCAACGGCTACACGGAACCGCCGGCCGGTTTCCAGGTGCCGGAGGGGGGCCACTACAACGCCTATTTCCCCGGCCATATCATCGCCATGCCCAAGCCGGTCAGCGACGGCCAGGTCGAGTATCCGAAAGATGCCAATGGCCAGCCGCAGGCGCCCGAGACGGTGGACCAGTACGCCCGCGACCTCACGGCGTTCCTGATGTGGACGGCCGAACCGCACCTCGAGGCCCGCAAGCGCCTGGGCTTCCAGGTGATGCTGTTCCTCATCGTCCTGTCGGTCCTGCTCTACTTCACCAAGAAGAAGATCTGGGCCCGGGTCGGCGGCGAGGTCGAGGGCCACGCGACCCCGCCCATGACGCACAATCCGTAAAAGTCCAAAGGCCCCGGTTTCCGGGGCCTTTTCTTTTCGGGGCCTTCGCGGCAAGACGCATGGAGCGGGACCCGCGTCCCGGGCTGAGCAGCGGAGCGCACTTGAATCCTCTCCTTCCGATCGTCGATACCCTGTACGGGAAGCCGTGCCTCGCCATCCACGTGCAGCCGCAGCTCGCGCCCGATGCGCAGGAGAAGCTCCATGCTCTCCAGCAGGCGGCCATCGCCCATTGGCCCCGTGCCTTCCACGAGGCGCCGCCCCACGCATTCCACGTCACCGTCTATCCCCTCGTGCCGACGACCGACGGCTTCGACAAGGAGGCCTATTGGAGCATGATCGCCGAGCCTGCCCGCCGGCTCGTCGAGGAGCTCGGCTCCGGCGCCGGTCCGCTCGTGCTGGATTTCTTCGAGCTCAAGGTCATGCCGGTCGGCGTCATCGCCGTAGCCAGAGAGGAAAGCGGCTTGATCGGGCGCATCCGGGACAGGATCCTCGCGACCCTTCCGCCGCCTCCCGGGCACGAGCACCGGCACTATGACCTCGTCCACACCACTCTTGCCCGGTTCTCCGATCCGAGTCCCGTACCCGCCGCGGTGGTGCAGCGGATCGAGGCGGTGCCGGTTGCCCTCCCGGTTCGGATCGAGCGCCTCAAGATCTTCCGCGAGACGCTCTTTCCCTGCCTGGTCGGCGAAGAACTCGCGTCGGTTTCGCTCGGCTGACCGGGCTGCTATCTCTTCCCCGGTCCGGGAGTCGAGTCGGCTCCGCGGTGGCGACATCTGAGGTCACATGACGAAAGCAGTGCTGGGCATCATCGGCGGTTCGGGCGTCTACGATCTGCCGGGGCTGGAGGATGTGCGCGAGGAGCGCATCGCGTCTCCGTGGGGCGAGCCTTCGGACGCGCTGCGGATCGGGCGGATTGGCTCGACCGAGGTGGTGTTCCTGGCCCGCCACGGGCGCGGCCACCGGTATTCGCCCTCCGACATCAACTACCGGGCCAATATCGACGCCCTGAAGCGGGCCGGCGTGACCGACCTGATCTCCGTCTCGGCCTGCGGCTCCTTCAAGGTCGAGTACTATCCGGGCTTCTTCGTGCTCGTGGACCAGTTCGTGGACCGCACCTTCCGGCGCGAAACCTCCTTCTTCGGCAAGGGCTGCGTCGCCCATGTGCCCATGGCCCATCCGGTCGGCCCGGGCCTGCAGCAGCGGATCGCCGACGCGGCGGTCGCGGAGGACATCCCCTTCAGCCTCGGAGGGACCTATGTCTGCATCGAGGGGCCGCAATTCTCCACCTATGCCGAGTCGCTCACCTACCAGAGCCACGGCTATGACGTGATCGGCATGACCGCCATGCCGGAGGCCAAGCTCGCCCGCGAGGCCGAAATCACCTACGCGACCATCGCCATGGTCACCGACTACGATTGCTGGCACCCGGAGCACGACGACGTGGACGTGGCCGCCGTCGTCGCCGTCGCCCAGCAGAACGCCAAGAGAGTGGCCGGGCTCATTGCCCGCGTCGCCCGGGATTTCCCGGTCGAGCGCGACACCTGTCCCCACCGCTCGGACCGCGCCCTCGACGGCGCGATCATGACGGTGCCGTCCGCTCGCGATCCCGAGCTTTTGAAGAAGCTCGATGCGGTGGCGGGCCGTATTCTGAAAGCCTGAGGCCGAGAGTGGCGCGCCAGCCGCCCTGCCGATAGGATAAGCCTTCCTAGAACCCGAGTTTATCGATGGACCAGCGTCTCCTCACCGATCTGAAAGCGGCAATCCGCTCGATCCCGGACTACCCGAAGCCCGGCATCGTCTTTCGCGACATCACGACCCTGCTGGGAGACGCGCGGGCCTTCCGGCGTTCGGTGGACGAGCTCGTTCATCCCTTCGCGGGCGGACGGGTGGACAAGGTCGCGGGAATCGAGGCGCGCGGCTTCATCCTCGGGGGCGCGGTGGCCCATCAGCTCTCGGCGGGCTTCGTGCCGATCCGCAAGAAGGGCAAGCTGCCCCACGAGACCGTTCGGATCGCCTATTCGCTGGAATACGGCGTCGACGAGATGGAGATCCACACGGACGCCATCGGCCAGGAGGAGCGCGTCATCCTGGTGGACGACCTCATCGCCACCGGCGGCACCGCCGTTGCGGCGAGCCAGCTCCTGCGCCAGATGGGCGCCAACATCGTGGCCGCCTGCTTCATCATCGATCTGCCCGATCTGGGCGGGGCCCAGAAGCTGCGCGACCTCGGCGTCGAGGTGCGCAGCCTCGTGAGCTTCGAGGGGCATTGATCCGGGGCGGCCGTAGAGGTCGCTGTCACCTTGCTCTCTGAAGGTCGTCGAGGCGCCAAGGAGACGAGCCAAAGCGCGCGACCATAAAGTCGATGAAGGCCCTCACGCGCGGAAGCCGCTGTCGAAGCGCTGGAAAGACAAGGGATACCGGTACGGGCTCGGACTGGTGAACTTCGGTCAGGATCGGCACGAGCCTGCCTTCCCTGATCGCATTCGCCACCACGAGATCCGCAAGCCGGATGATCCCAAGACCCGCAACGCCTAGTGCAAGAACGCCTTCTGCATTGTCGACATTGAGCGGTCCGCGGGTCTCGACGATCTCGATCCCGTCCTGTCGCCGGAAAGGCCACAGCGACAGATGGGGCGATGATGCTACATTGATGCATGAATGGTGCGCCAGATCGGTCGGTTCGAGAGGCGCTCCATGCTGCGCAAGGTAAGCCGGCGAGGCGCAGATCACTCTGCGGATCTCTGCGATACGACGAAAGCCCAATCTTTCGTCTTTGACGGCTCCTATGCGGACGGCGACGTCGACACCCTCCGCGATCACATCGATGACATGGTCCGAGAGGGTGAGATCGAGCCGGATATCGGGAAAGGAGGCATGGAAGTCGGGGAGAGCCGCTGCCAGCTGATGAACGACGAAGGCGATGCTCGCATTCACGCGTAGACGACCCTAAGGACGGCCGCGACCCTCCACAACGGCCGCTTCTGCCTTATCGAGGTCGTCGAGAATGCGCCGCAAGCTTTCCGCGTAAGCTGCCCCTTCCGGAGTCGGGGCGATGCGTCTCGTCGTGCGCTCGAGAAGGCGAACACCGAGGCGCTGTTCCAATCGTGTGACCGCTTTCGAGACTGCCGACGGAGTGAGGCCAAGTGCTTTCGCCGCGGCACTGAAGCCACCGTGGTCCAGGATGGACACAAAGAGCGACATGTCGCCGAGAGGTATGATTTGTGCTTCCTCTTCACGAAAGAAGTTCCGGGGAGCCCGATTATCTCTTTCTGCGGAAACAATACAACCATGGGGTCGCCATTCCTTTCCTGAGGAAGCAGCCATGTCCCCATTCCCAGATGGATTTTCCAGTTATGCCGAAGCCCGGCGTCTCGCGGAAATGGAGCGCGCCCTCGCTTTGCAGGACTTGGCAAGAGACATGAAGCGCCGCATTCGAGCTCTGACGATTAGGCTCGGTCTCCTCCGTAAGGTCGGGACCGTGGAGAAAGTCCTGGAGCCTTAAGCTGGCCGCCGCTCCCAGAACACCGCGCCGTCGAAGGAGAAGACCTCCTCTCCGTGCTGGTTCACGCCCGTGTTGTGATGGGTGGCGATGCCCCAGCCGGGGCGCGAGGCGGAGGCGCGGGCGCCCGTGAAGGTGGACCGATAGGTGATCGTGTCGTCCGCATAGACGGGCTTGAGCCATTTCAGGTTCGTGAAGCCCGGGGAGGGGCCCAGTCGGGCGGGGCGCTCGCCCCTCGCGAGGGCATCGGCGCGCACGCGCTCCCGATGGCCGATCATCAGCTTCATCCAGATGGCGGCCGTATGCCAGCCCGAGGCGCACAGGTCGCCGAACAGGCTGTCCTTCGCGGCGACGGGATCCACGTGGAAGCGTTGCGGATCGAACTGCCTTGCGAAGCGGATGATCTCCTCCGAGCCGAAGGTGTAGGTGCCCAGCTCGACCGTGTCGCCTGCGACGATGTCCTCGAGATAGGGGTTGGCCGTGATGTGGAGCGCCTCGATGGCAGGCGCGGAATCCGGAAGGGACGATGCCGCCGCAGCGAGCGCGCTGCGCCCGGCGCCGGGGGCCGGTTCCGCGTCCCGCCGCCCGAACATGATCCAGTTGCCCTGGGTCATGACCGTCTCGTCGTTCTGGTTCATGAGCTCGAACCGGAACCGGACGAGGCCGATGGACGGCCGGCTCTTCGAGGGGCGGCTCTCCTCGACATTCATGCGCGAGCGCAGGGTATCGCCGGGCCGAACCGGCTTCAGCCATTTCAGCTCGTCGATGCCGGGCGAGCCCATGGAAGTGGAATCGAGGATCCTCCCATCCGCCAGGAGGCGCATGTTGATGCAGGCGGTGTGCCAGCCCGAGCCGATCAGCGTGCCGACGAAGCTGTCCCGGGCGGCGATCTCGTCCACGTGGAAGGGCTGCGGGTCGTATTCCCGCGCGAAGGCCAGGATATCCTCCTTCGAAACCGTGACGGGGCCGAGAACCTCGGTGGTGCCGGGAACGAAATCTTCGAAAGCAAAGTGGGGCATCGGACTTGAATCTGAGGCGAGAAGGCAGGGCGAGGGGCCGTTCGTTCTCAGGGTTCGAACTGCCCAGCGGCGTTGTGCGCCAAGCGGATCGGCTCGGGCAAGCGATATTTCGGCGAGCAGCGCAGGACCAGCTCCGCCGCGGTGGGAATGTCCGCCATATGTCCGGGCGAGATGAACATGGGGTTCTTGGCGCTGCGGGTGCGCAGCGCCACGCCGATGGTCTGCCCCTTGTCGATGAGAGGCGCGGCCGAGCCCTTGTCCTCGGCCAGGTCCTTGTAGCGCCCGCACAGGAGGGTCTTGCCGCAGCCGATGGTGGGCCGCTGCAGCCACAGGCCCATATGGCTCGCGATGCCGATGCGCCGGGGATGGGCGATCCCCATGCCGTCGAAGAGAAACACATCCGGCTCGGCCTCGAGCTTCTCGAACGCCTCCTCCAGCACCGGGCCCTCCCGGAAGCTCAGGAGCCCGGGAATATAGGGAAACGGGGTTGGACGCCGGGCAAGGACGGTTTCGACCGGCAGGAAGCCGGGATAGGTCACCACGACGACCGCGGCCTGGGACTGCTCGTCCTTCACGCTTACATCCACCCCCGCCACCAGCCGGACCGAATCGAGATCGATGGGCTGCGTGGAGTCCACCTCGGCGGCCATTTCCTTCTGGAGGGCGATGGCCTGCGAGGGGGAGAGGTCCCAGGGATGGCGGCGGTGGAGACGCATGACGTGAAGCTCAACGCCTCAGGCGGAGGAACGATCCGGCCACGGTCTGGCTTCGAGGCATCGCGAGGCCGCCGCACCAGCTAAGCCGTGGCGGGCTAAGGAAATTCCCTTAGGGGGAAGGTCTGAATTTTCTCCCCGTGCCGATGGGCCTATACCCGTCGCCGTCAGACGAAAGTCGTAAGAGTCACGAGGATATCATGCAAACCGTGCTCGCCATGAGCGGCTCCGAGCCGCGTGAGCCAAGAACAACCAACGTCCGCTTCGGACGCATTGCCGCCGGTCTCGCGGCCCTCGGCGCCGGCGCTGCCTGGTCGCTGCCGGCTCAGGCGCATGTGAAGTGGTTCGCCCCCTACATCGTCGATGCCGCCCCGCAGCCGATAGGCGCGACCCTGACGAACCTGTGGTTCTGGACCGGCATCGGCCTGGTGCTGGCCTTCTTCCTGGCCACCCTCGCGGTCGAGCGCAAGGCGGTCGGCCAGGCCGTCCTGAGCGGTCTCGACCGGGTCAGCGCTCCCCTCTGGAGCCGCTCGGACGATTTCATGCGGGCGTCCATCGGTGCCTTCTTCGTCGCGATCTTCGCGGTCGGCGGCATCTATCTCACCCCTGACCTCAAGACGGATTCCGAGCTCTTTTCGTGGGCCCAGCTTCTGATCGCGGCCTGCGTGTTCTCGCGCCGGACCATGCCCGTCGCGGCCGCCGGCATCATCACGCTCTGGATCGTCGCGCTCAGGGAGTACGATTTCTTCCACCTGCTCGACTATCTCGCCCTCGGCGTCGGCGTCGCCGCCTATCTGGTGCTCGCTTCCGTGGACGATCCGAAATGGCGCGAGCGCCGCTTCCTGGCCCTGCGCTGGGGCATCGCGATCGCCCTCATGTGGTCGAGCCTGGAGAAGTTCGCCTATCCGAACTGGTTCTACCCCCTCGTCGAGGAGAAGCCCTTCCTGACCTTCGGCATGCCCCGCGACGTGTTCATCCCCATGGCGGGTGTGTCGGAATTCACCCTGGGCTTCGGCCTGCTCTGGACCCCGCTGGTGCGTCGCCTCTCGGCTGTGGCCCTGCTCGTGATCTTCTTCACGGCGGTCTACCCCTTCGGACGCATCGACCTCGTCGGCCATGCCCTCATCATGGCGGCCCTCTTCCTGGTGGCGGCCGATCCGACCCGGGGCGTAAAGGTTCCGGCCCTCGTGAAGCTGCCGCGCACCTTGCCGAGAATGGGCAGCTTCGCTTCCGTTCCCGCCGGTCTCGCGGTCGCCCTCATCGTGCTCGTCTCCGGCTATTGGGGCCTGCACGGAGCCTTCTACGGGGCGGAATATGGGATCGAGCGGCCTGCGGAAATGACCACCCATTCCCACAGCAAGGAACATCCGCACGGGCCGCAGGCAACGGTGCCCCAACAGGGGTTGGCGCCCCACCACTAAGGGCGCCTTGCAAACATCAACGTAGAAAAAGGGGACGGGAGCGCAGGCTTCGTCCCTTCATGTCGGAAAGGAGAGGGGCATTGGCCTATTCAGCGACAAACCGGAGCATTTCGATCATCGCGCCGGCCCGGGGCGTCACGGAGGCGCTGATCCGTCGCCTCGTCGAGACATTCTATGGGCGGGTCCTGCAGGATCCTGATCTGGGGCCGATCTTCAAACAGGCCCTGTCCCATCGCTGGGACGAACACCTGGGGATCATGGTCGATTTCTGGTCCTCGATCGCGCTCCGCACCGGGCGGTATCACGGCAAGCCCCATGTGGCCCATGCCGCCTTCGATCTCACGCCGGACCTGTTCGGGCGCTGGCTCGAGCTGTTCGAGGCGACCGCGCGGGATGTCTGCGAGCCGGACGTGGCGGCGTTCTTCATCGACCGGGCGCAGCGGATCGCCGAAAGCCTGCAGATCGGCCTGGGCATCGGCCCGAAGGCTCTGAATCTCGCCCCGGCGGGAAGGTCGTGAGGCTGGGCCGCGCGACGGCTACCGCTCCCACCATTCCAGGTCGGAATCGCCCTTGGCGAACAGCGAATAGACGCTGCTGATCAGAAACGCGAAGGCGACGAGCGCCGCGAGGATGAGTTCCGCGCTCCCCAGTCCCGGCGAGACGAGGGCGGTGCCGAGGGTGCCGGCGATGTCTTCGAAGGAATCCTGCATGGATCAATTCTCCATGCAGGATTGATGCACCATCCCGACTGAACGCACGGCCAAGCCGTCGTTCAGCAATCCGTCAGTTTGCGAAGCGGAAATGCAGCACGTCGCCGTCCTGCACGGTGTATTCCTTGCCCTCCAGCCGCAGCTTGCCCGCGTCGCGGGCGCCCGCCTCGCCCTTCAGGGAGACGTAGTCCGGATAGGCGATGGTCTCGGCGCGGATGAAGCCCTTCTCGAAATCCGTATGGATGACGCCGGCCGCCTGCGGGGCGCGGGTGCCCCTGGTGATGGTCCAGGCGCGGGCCTCCTTCGGGCCGACCGTGAAGTAGGTGATGAGGCCGAGAAGCTCGTAACCAGCACGGATCACGCGGTTGAGGCCCGGTTCGGCAAGGCCGATGGCGTCGAGGTAGTCCTTCTGCTCGGCGGCGTCGAGAACGGCGATCTCGCTCTCGATCTTGGCCGAGACGACCACCGCCTTCGCGCCTTCTTCCTTGGCGCGCTGGAAGACGCGTGCCGAGAACTCGTTGCCCTGGTCGGCCGAGGCCTCCTCGACGTTGCACACGTAGAGGACGGGCTTGGAGGAGAGGAGGCCCAGCATCTGGAACAGGCGCTCTTCCTCGGGCTTGCGCTCGACCATGCGGGCGGGCTTGCCCTCGCGCAGCAGCACGAGGGAGCGATTGACGAGGTCGAGGGTCTCCTTCGCCTCCTTGTCGTTGCCCTTGGCCTTCTTTTCGAGGGCGGTGACGCGCTTCTCCAGGCTGTCGAGGTCGGCCAGCATCAGCTCGGTCTCGATGGTCTCGATATCGGCGATGGGGTCGATCTTGCCTTCGACATGGGTGATGTCCGTGTCCTCGAAGCAGCGAACCACGTGGGCGATGGCATCCACTTCGCGGATATTGGCCAGGAACTGGTTGCCGAGCCCCTCGCCCTTGGACGCGCCGCGCACCAGGCCGGCGATGTCCACGAAGGTGAGGCGGGTCGGGATGATCTGGGCCGATCCGGCGATCCCGGCCAGCGCATCCAGCCGGTTGTCCGGCACCGCCACGTCGCCCACGTTCGGCTCGATGGTGCAGAACGGATAGTTCGCCGCCTGCGCGGCCGCCGTCTGGGTCAGTGCGTTGAAGAGGGTGGACTTGCCCACGTTCGGCAGGCCGACGATGCCCATCTTGAAGCCCATGGCCTCACTCCTTGCATGGCCGGCTTCAGCCGGCGTTACTGTTGCTTTGGCCGGCCTTCTCGCCGGGCCGTTTCACGTCCGTCCAGCCCTTCGCCTCCATGGCGAGGTGGACCTTGTTCTGGAAGCTCCCGTCCTCGCCCTTGGCGAGAAGCGAGGCGTTGTCGGCGAGGATGCGGCACAGGTCGTCGACCCAAGCCTCCTCGGACTTGGCAAAATCTCCGAGCACATGGCTCTGGACCAGGGGCTTGTGGCCCGGATGGCCGATGCCGAGGCGCACGCGGCGGTAATCGTTGCCGCAATGTGCCGTGATCGAGCGCAGGCCGTTATGGCCCGCATTGCCGCCGCCGACCTTCACCCGCACCTTGGCGGGGGCTAAGTCGAGCTCGTCGTAGAAAACCGTCACGTCGGAGAGCGGGATCTTGAAGAAGCGCTGCGCTTCCGCCACTGCCCGTCCGGATTCGTTCATATAGGTCTGCGGCTTGAGGAGCAGGACCTTTTCGGAGCCGATGGTCGCCTCGGCCGTCTCGCCCTGGAAGCGGCGCCGCCAGGGGCCGGCATTGTGGGCGCGTGCGATCTCGTCCACTGCCATGAACCCGATATTGTGGCGGTTCTTGGCGTAGCGGGGGCCGGGATTTCCGAGGCCGACGAAGAGGCGCATGACAGGGGGAACTCGCTGGCTCTCTCATGAGAAACGCTCCGGCCTTGCGGTCGGAGCGTCGAAGCCGATCAATGGGCTTGACGCCCGGTGGAGCCCGATCAGGCGGTGGCCGCAGCCTCGCCCTCGGCCGAAGCCTCTGCGTCTTCCTTCATGCCCGTGGGGGCCACGACGGTGACGAGGGTCAGGTTCTCGGCGGAGGTCGCCTTGGCGCCGTTCGGCAGCTTGATGTCCTCGAGGTGGATCGACGAACCGATGTCGAGACCCTCGACCGAAGCCTCGATGTAGTCGGGGATCGCGTCGGACGGGACGAGGAGTTCCACCGAGTGCTCGACGATCTGGAGCGTGCCGCCGCGCTTCACGCCCGGGCACTTCTCCTGGCCGACCACGTGCACCGGAACCACGACCTTGATCGCCTGGCCCTCGGAGAGGCGCAGGAAGTCGATGTGGAGCGGGAAGTCCTTGACCGGATCGAGCTGGTAGTCGCGCGGGATCGCGCGGGTCTTCTTGCCGTCCACGTCGATCTCGAAGATCGTGGTGAGGAAGTGACCGGCGAAGATCAGCTGCTTGGTCTGGTTGAAGTCGAGGGCGATCGTCTGGGCCGGCTGGCCTGCGCCGTAGATGACGGCGGGAACTTGGCCTTGGCGACGAACGGCCCGGGCGGCCCCCTTGCCGGCCCGGTCGCGCGCCACGGCCTTGATTTGCTTGATATCGCTCATGGTCGTGGTCCTTTGAAATACGTTTGTAAAAACCGATGGCCGCCAAGGTCCTGAAACCGTTGGGCGGCCATGAGGCTCGCGCCCGTGCCTCCAAGGGTGTCGAGCGGGCGCGAGGCGGCTTATAGAGAATGAGAGCGGGAAATGCAACAAAAGCTGTTGCATTGGGCTTGCCCGCCGTTCCCGGCGGCGGGGGAGGAGGGTCCTCAGTCGAACAGGCTGGAGACCGAGCTTTCCGTGGCCGTGCGGCCGATGGCTTCGCCCATGAGCGAGGCGATGCTGATGACCCGGATGTTGTGGGCCACCTTCACGGCCTCGGTCGGCATGATCGAGTCGGTGATGACGAGCTCCTTGAGCTTGGAACCGGCGATGCGGGCCACCGCACCGCCGGAGAGCACCCCGTGGGTGATGTAGGCGTAGACCTCCTTGGCGCCGTTCGCCAGGAGGGCTTCGGCCGCGTTCACCAGGGTGCCGCCCGAATCCACGATATCGTCGACAAGGATGCAGGACCGGCCTTCCACGTCGCCGATGATGTTCATCACCTCCGACTCGCCCGGGCGCTCGCGGCGCTTGTCCACGATGGCGAGCTGGGCGTCGATGCGCTTGGCGAGCGCGCGGGCGCGCACCACGCCGCCCACGTCAGGCGACACCACCATGCGGTTGCCGCCGTCGAGCCGCTCCTTGATGTCGCGGGCGAGGATGGGCGCGGAGAAGAGGTTGTCGGTCGGGATGTCGAAGAAGCCCTGGATCTGGCCGGCATGGAGATCCAGCGTCAGCACGCGGTCGACGCCCGCATGGGTGATGAGGTTGGCCACCAGCTTGGCCGAGATCGGCGCGCGCGATGCGGACTTCCGATCCTGCCGGGCATAGCCGAAATAGGGGATCACCGCCGTGATGCGGCGGGCCGAGGCCCGGCGCAGCGCATCGGTGATGATGAGCAGTTCCATCAGGTGGTCGTTCGTGGGGAACGAGGTCGACTGGATGATGAACACATCCTCGCCGCGCACGTTCTCCTGGATTTCGACGAACACCTCCATGTCCGCAAAGCGCTTCACCTGGGCTTTGGCGAGCGGAACGTTGAGGTAGGCGGAGATGGCCTCCGCCAGCGGACGATTGGAATTTCCCGCGACGAGCTTCATGAAAGCAACTTTGGCTCTTCTAGTGTGACCCATGGAGCCCGCCGCGTGACGTTGTTGCCCTTGCGCGGCAAGGCGCATGGGTCTTAGCAGCGATAGGAAACCGTCACAATACTTGTGGCGCGGCGGATGTGCTGCTTTTTCAGTCTCGTCCCAGTCACTGTGCCGCGACCGCCGGCTCGTCGGCGGAGGCATCGGCGGTCTGGAACGGCTCCTCTTCCTTGGACGCGCTCAGGAATTCGGCGATCTCGTCCATGCTGGCGCCGGCGAGCTTGGCGAGGGTCTCCTTGTCGAGGTCGGTCAGGGAGCCCGAGGAGACCTGCGCCGGGCTCGAGCCCGCCAGGCGCTTGGCGCGGCGCCTCTGGGAATCGAACACGTCCCAGACATAGGCGACCTTGGTTTCGCCCCCGGTCGTTTCCGTGGAGAGATAGCCCCGCACCCGGTAGCGGGCATCCGCGCTCGCTCCCACGAGTTCGACCTTGCGGTCGGACGCGGCGGTGTTGAGCTCGTCGATGAGGGCCGTGCGCACGGGAGGCGGGGCGCCGTCGATGCTCTCGAGGGCGATCGGCACGCCTTCCGGCGATCCGCTGAAGGACGTCCCCTGGCATGCACCCAGGGAAACGGCCATCAGCGCGGCGGCGAACCACCCCGCGTGCTGTATCCAAGCCATGAAGCCCCCGTCCTCGCGTTGTTCAATTCTTCGTGTAACGATGTTTTAAGCTTAACGGGAGGTTTCGTCCAGATCAGCTCCGCCTGATGCGCAGGATTGCGGCGTCGAGGGCAAGGGCGACGAGCCCCGCCGCCAGGCCCCAGAAGGCGGAGCCGATGCCGAAGAGGGTGAGGCCGGAGGCCGTGACGGCCAGCGTCAGGACGGCGGGAAAGCGCTTGCCCTCGTCGGAGAGGGCCGATCCGAGCGCGCCCGCGAAGGCGCCCATCAGGGCAAGGCCGGCCACGGTCTTGATCAGCTCCGGCGGAAGCGCCGCGATGAGGCCGATCAGGGCGGCGCTGAAGGCGGCGAAGATCAGGTAGCTCAAGGAATAGAACGGCCCGACGAGCCAGCGCTTGGCCGGATCGGGGTGGGTGTCCGGGCCGGTGCAGATCGCCGCCGAGATCGCGGCGAGGTTGCTCGTATGCGCGCCGAAGAAGGCGCTGACCACGGACGCGAGGCCGGTGACGGCCAGGATCGGGCGCGAGGGCGGCGTGTAGCCCGAGGCGCGCAGGACGGCGAAGCCGGGCAGGTTCTGCGACGCCATGGTGACGAGAAAGAGCGGCACCCCGAGGCCGATCAGGACCGCGGGCTCCCAGGCGGGAGCGATGAAGGTCAGGGACGACAGGGACAGGTCCGAGGGCAGGGGCTGCGCGAGCCCGCCGCCGAAGGCGATGGCGAGCCCGACGAAGAGCACGGCCAGAACCGCCATTGCCGGATTCACGAGCCGCACCAGCAGGAAGACGCCCACGAGCGGCAGGACCAGGCCCGGCGCTCCCTGGGCGCTCACGAAGACCGCGGTGACGAACTGGATCAGGACCCCCGCCAGCATCGCGGCGGCGATGGAGGAGGGAATGCGCTCGATCAGGCGGCCAAACGGCTTGACCGAGGCGGCGAGAACGATGAGGCCGCCCGCCAGCAGGAAGGCCCCGACGGCGGCATGGATGGAGATGCCGCTGGAGGCGCCGATCAGCGCCGCGCCAGGGGTGGACCAGGCGGTGACGACGGGAATGCGGTATCGCACGCTCAAGAACCCGCTCGTGGCCGCCATGCTCAGGCACAACGCCGCCACCCAGGACGAGGTCTGCGCCGCATCGGCCCCCACCGCATCGGCGGCGGCGATGATGAGCGCGATCGTGCTGCCGAACCCGACCAGGGCCGCGACGACGGCGGATGTGATGATCGACAGGCGCATGATGTGGGGCTCCGGATGGGGGAGGAGCTTGGCGGTTTAGACGGACGGAGCACGGTGGTCCAGGCTCTTGCAGCACCGGTTGCATTCAAGACGCGAACATCATCTCTCACTTGCATGTTATAATATCTCGTATTATCACGCTCCCTTCATCGCTGGCCGAACGGATCGGCTCATAAAAAGAGACAGTCTGATGCCTCAAGCCCCCATCCCAGTTGAAGCGGAAACCCGCGTCATTGAAACATTGTCCGGCAGTTGGAGCTTTCCGTATGTCAGAGGCCTTGCCGGCGGGGGGTGGGTCGTCACTTGGTCCGGAAACGGCAACGGAGACGACAGGGGCGTTTTCCAGCAAGTCTACAATGCCGATGGCAGCAAGAAGGGCGGGGAAGTCCTCGTCAATACCACGGTTGCGGGCCGTCAGAGCGGTGGACATACATCGAGTCTCGCGGACGGAGGATGGATCGTAATCTGGTCGGGCAACGGTGAGAGTGCAGGCAATGAGGACGATGCAGGTGCTTTTCTGCAGGTCTACAATGCCGACGGATCGCGAAGGGGTGGAGAGATCCTCGTCAATACCACCAAGGAGGGCAGCCAAGCTGCCTATTCGGTTTCAGTGCTTGCCAACGGCGATTGGGTTGTAACTTGGACTGGACCTGATCCGGAAAGCAGCAACCCTGAGGACCGGCTAATTTTCCAGCAGCTCTTGAATCCTGACGGATCGAAGAAGGGCAATGAAATCCAGGTCAGCACGGACTCGCGCCACCAAAGCTTTCACCAGTTGGCCGCCCTATCCGATGGAGGATGGGTGGTGACTTGGTCAGGATATTCTCCTGGTGCCGACCCGCAGTACGACGTTGACGTCTTTCAGCAGGTCTTCAATGCCGATGGGTCGAGAAGAGGCGCGGAGACGCTCGTCAATACCACGACTGCGGGACAGCAGTTCGGCAGCGGATTGACTGCTCTCAGTAACGGCAAATGGGTCGTTACTTGGTACAGACTGGATTTGTTCGGGATGGATGATCCGAATGCTGTAGACCCTAAGGGAGTCTATCAGCAGGTTTATAATGCCGATGGATCGAAGAGTGGCGGTGAAATCCTGGTCAACACTACTACAGTGGGAACTCAGCAGGTTCCAAGCGTCACTGCGCTTGCCAATGGCGAATGGGTTGTAACGTGGATCGGCCCCGACTCCGGACTAACGGGAGAAGCCGGATTCAACGATCACGGAATCTATCAGCAGGTTTTCAATGCTGATGGATCGAAGAAAGGCGGCGAGATCCGAGTCAATACCACGACCGTCGGGGTTCAGACATCCCCGAGCATCGCGACGGTGTCGAGGGGAGAGTGGGTCGTTGTGTGGCAAGGAGACGGTGCTGGAGACGACACCGGCATCTTTCAGCAGCGATTCAGGCTTGAAGGTGCCACAGCTCCTGTTCCTCCGGCCGATCTCGTTCTGGTCGGCACCAAGCGGACGGACAAGCTCGTGGGCGGTGCCGGCCACGACAAGCTCTACGGCAAGAGCGGCAAGGACGTGCTGACCGGCGGCGCCGGCCAGGACATCTTCGTGTTCGACACCAAGCCGAACAAGAAGAAGAACCTGGACACAATCCGCGACTTCTCTGTGGCCGACGACACGATCTGGCTCGACAACAAGATCTTCAAGAAGCTGGGCAAGAAGGGCTCGGAAGCCAAGCCGGTCAAGCTGAACAAGAAGTTCTTCAGCCTGGAGAAGGCCAAGGGCAAGGACGACTACCTCGTCTACAGCAAGAAGAAGGGCATCCTGTATTACGATGCCGATGGATCGGGCGCCGGCAAGGCGGTCGAGATCGCCAAGATGACCAAGAAGCTCAAGCTCACCGCAAACGACTTCTTCGTCGTCTGACCGCCTGTGATATCAGGGCGGGCGGGGGCGCTTGCGCCCGCTCGTCAGGCGCGAACAGAGCGGGTTTTCGCCTCAGGCTCTTCCCCATGGAATCGCGAGACCTTAAATCTCGCTTATGAATCGCAACACCTATAACGACGTCCCTCCGGAGATCCTGACCGACGAGGATGATGACTCCGTCTCCGTCGAGAGCGGTTCCGATGTGGAGTTCGACCTCGAGGCCAATCCGGGGTCGGTCCAGCGCGGGACGGAGGTCATCCGGCGGTTCTGGACCACCCTGCCCAACGCGCCGGGCGTCTATCGCATGTTCGATGCCAAGGGCGACGTCCTCTATGTGGGCAAGGCCAAGAGCCTGAAGGCCCGCGTGGGCTCCTATGCGCGCGGGCAGGCCCATTCCAACCGCATCGCCCGGATGATCGGCGAGACCTCCTCCATGGAGTTCGTCACCACGGCGACGGAGACCGAGGCGCTGCTGCTGGAGGCCAACCTCATCAAGCAGCTCAAGCCCCGCTACAACGTGCTGATGCGGGACGACAAGTCTCTGCCCTACATCCTGCTGACGGCCGATCACGAGGCGCCGCAGCTCGTCAAGCATCGCGGGTCGCGCAAGCGCAAGGGGGATTATTACGGCCCCTTCGCCAGCGTGTGGGCGGTCAACCGCACCATCAACGCCCTGCAGCGCGCGTTCCTGCTGCGCTCCTGCAACGACAGCTATTACGAGAACCGCACGCGTCCGTGCCTGCTTTACCAAATCAAGCGCTGCTCCGGCCCCTGCACCAAGGAGATCCCGCTCGACGAATACGCCAACCTCGCGGCGGAGGCGCGCGCCTTCCTGTCCGGCAAGTCCAATGCCGTGAAGGCACGCATCACGGAAGAGATGCAGCAGGCGGCGGAGGAGCTGGAATTCGAGCGCGCCGCGCGCTGCCGCGACAGGCTCGCCGCGCTCTCGGCGATCCAGGGCGTGCAGGGCATCAACACCCAGTCGGTGGAGGAGGCGGACGTGTTCGCCCTCGATGAGCAGGCCGGGCAGTTCTGCGTCGAGGTCTTCTTCTTCCGCAACTGGCAGAACTGGGGCAACCGCGCGTATTTCCCGAAGGCGGACAAGTCCATATCGCCGGAGGAGGTCCTCACCTCCTTCCTGGCCCAGTTCTACGACGACAAGCCCGCTCCCCGCACCATCCTGCTGTCGCACGAGATCGAGGACGCGGAGCTGATGGCCGCGGCCCTCTCCACCCGGGTGGAAGCGAAGGTGGAGATCCATGCGCCCCAGCGCGGCGAGCGGCGTCAGCTGATCGAATACGCCCTGCGCAACGCCAAGGAGGCGCTGGGCCGGCGCCTCGCCGACACGGCCTCGCAGCAGAAGCTTCTCGTCTCCCTGGGCCAGGCCTTCGGCATGAGCCGGGCGCCGCGGCGCGTGGAGGTCTACGACAATTCCCACATCATGGGCACCAACGCGGTCGGGGCCATGATCGTGGCCGGTCCGAACGGCTTCATGAAGCAGCACTACCGCACCTTCAACATGAAGTCGGAGGACCTGAAGCCCGGGGACGATTACGGCATGATGCGCGAGATGCTGCAGCGCCGCTTCGCACGGCTGGTCAAGGAGGAGCCGCGGATGCCCGATGCGCCGGACGCGGAGGCGGGCCGGGGAAACGACGACAGCTTCCCCGCCTGGCCGGACCTCGTCCTGATCGACGGCGGCAAGGGACAGCTGGAGGCCGCCCGCCAGGCCCTGGCGGAGGTGGGCGTGAGCGAGCAGGACGTGGCGCTCGTCGGCATCGCCAAGGGGCGGGACCGCGACGCCGGGCGCGAGACCTTCTTCAAGCCGGGCGAGGCGCCGTTCAAGATGCCGCCGCGCGATCCCGCGCTCTATTTCGTGCAGCGCCTGCGCGACGAGGCGCACCGCTTCGCCATCGGGGCGCACCGCGCCAAGCGCAAGCGCGAGCTCGTGAAGAACCCCCTCGATGAGATTCCCGGCATCGGCCCGACCCGCAAGCGGGCGCTCCTGCACCATTTCGGGACCGTCAAGGCCATCCAGCGCGCCGCGCTCGAGGATCTCATGAAGACCCCCGGGGTGAATGCCGCCACGGCCAGGGCGGTGTTCGACTTCTTCCACGACCGGGGGTGAGGAGTGCGCCCGTCCTCACGTTTCCGTATCCCGCAGTGTCCACAACAAAGTTGCGTTGCTCCGGTTGCCGGGCCCTCGACGTCCCCCAAGTACAAGGAAGTCGGCCTGGTCAGGTTGACGGACCATCCCTCGGCATGTTTCCTGCCGAACTTATGAGCACCGCTCCCACCATGCGCCGGTCGAAGGCTTTCAATCTCGCGAATCTGCTGACCTACGGTCGGCTTGCGGCGGTTCCTGCCGTGGTGGCCCTGCTGTTCTGGCCCGAGGACCACTGGTCCCGCTGGTTCGCGCTCATCGTCTTCGCGGTTGCCGGCATCACCGACTACCTCGACGGTTACGTTGCGCGAACCTATGCGCAGCAATCCGCCCTGGGTCGCATGCTCGACCCTATCGCGGACAAGCTCCTGGTCGCGGCCTGTCTCCTGATGCTCGTGGCGGACGGGACGATCCACGGCTGGGCTCTGTGGGCGGCCATCGTCATCCTGTGCCGCGAGATCCTGGTCTCGGGCCTTCGCGAGTTCCTGGCCGAATTGAAGGTGGGCGTGCCCGTCAGCCGGGTGGCCAAGTGGAAGACCACGCTCCAGCTTCTCGCCGTCGGCTTTCTCATCGCCGGTCCTGCCGGAGAGGCGGTGATGCCGGGAACGATGCTGATCGGCATCGTCCTCCTGTGGGCCTCTGCGATCCTGACGATCTATACCGGGTGGGACTATCTCAAGACCGGCATTCATCACATGATCGACGAGGGCTGACGCCATGAAGCTCGTCTACTTCGCCTGGGTGCGCGAACGGGTCGGCAAGCCGGACGAGGACGTGGAGCTCCCCCAGGGGGTCGCGACCGTTGCCGATCTCGTGCGGTGGCTGAGGTCCCGCGGCGAGGAATACGAGCACGCCTTCGAGAACGAGGCCGTCATCCGAGCCGCCGTCGACCACGTTCACGTCAAGCCCGAGACCGTCATTGCTGGGGCGCGCGAGGTCGCCTTCTTTCCGCCGATGACCGGGGGCTGAGCCCCAGAGAGGGAGCCCGGGATCCGTGATCGTTTCCATCAGGATACAGGCCGAGAGCTTCGACGTGGCCGCTGAGACGGCCGCCCTCACGGACGGGCGTGCGGATATCGGGGCGGTCGTGGCCTTCACGGGCCTGTGCCGGGACGAGGGAGGGCGCCTGTCGGCCCTGGAGCTCGAACATTATCCCGGCATGGCCGAGGCCGAGATCGGCCGCATCGCCGTCCAGGCGGCGGAACGCTGGCCGCTCCACGGGCTCACGGTCATCCACAGGTTCGGCAAGATCCGCCCCGGGGACGAGATCGTCCTGGTCCTCACCGCCTCCTCGCACCGCCGGGCGGCCTTCGAGGCCGCGGAGTTCCTGATGGACTACCTCAAGACCCAGGCGCCGTTCTGGAAGCGCGAGCACCTCAAGGACGGGACGGCCGGCACATGGGTGGAGGCGAAAGGGATGGACGACGAGGCCGCCGGGCGGTGGGGCTGATCCCTGCTTGACCTCGGACAGTGACAGGAGGAGCATCCTTGCCGGAATGACGGACGGAGATGCAGCATGCGTGGCGTCATTGTCTTTCTCGGCCTGACGATCGCGGCGCCTGCCGGCGCCATGGACGAAGCCAGGATTCACCGGGCGCAGGGCCCGGCGCACAATCCGCTCGACTGCTACTGCCGCGCCCAGGGGCGCATCTTCGCGCCCGGCGAGCAGGTCTGCCTCAGGACAGCCGATGGGCCGAGGCTGGCTCAGTGCCGGATGGAGATCAACGTCATGTCCTGGAGCTTCACGGAAACGCCCTGTCCGGAAACATGAAAGCTGCCGTGGAATCACGACAGCTTCGAGGAA
The DNA here is from genome assembly GCF_042650665.1 of Microvirga sp. GCM10011540. Lineage (NCBI taxonomy): Bacteria > Pseudomonadati > Pseudomonadota > Alphaproteobacteria > Hyphomicrobiales > Methylobacteriaceae > Microvirga > Microvirga sp. GCM10011540. The sequence continues at coordinate 178,222 of NZ_JBHSBQ010000024.1, forward strand.
TTGAGTTCTGTATGGGGATGGGGCCGTCTGCGGCCCGCGAAAAGGGCCGTTCAGAAAGCGCCGACGACAATGGCGCAGATGAAGCTCAATGAAACGCAGGCTGCGGCGATATTCAGTCCGTACATCCAGTCCAGATTCGACGTCAGGTTCATGGCAATCCCCTGTCTGAATAGAGAGGACGCTAACAAAAGGAACCCGACCTGGAAAGGCCGACTCGGCCAGAGCACGCTGCCGGGGCGACGGTCGAAATGGTTAACGATCTGTTAACCTCTTGTCCTGGCAGCGAAGAAATCGTCGGGTCCCGAGGCGAAAATTTTTTCGCCGTCGGCCGGAAGGTAGCCCCTCTTTCAGGAAAGAACCCGGTCCGCGAGGCCGGCCGGAGGCAGGGGCTCCGCCATGATTCGGCGCGGGGCCTTGCCGGAACACGCCCCGCTGCACCAGGATTTCCTTTCGCGCCTACGCATCGTGCAAAGGCGGATCCGTTCGGAGTGCAGGGCGGCGGGACTCCTCGCCGGGAAAGGTTTCATGGTTGAAGTTCTCGACGTGTTCGGCACGTTCAAGGTCCTGCCCCATTTCATCGCCCTTGCCGTGGCCTATGCCCTCGCATTTCCCGTCGGCTGGGACCGCGAGAAGGAGGAGCGCAGCGCAGGGCTCAGAACCTTTCCCCTCGTGGCGGTCGCGAGCTGCGGCTTCATCCAGGCGACCGAGCAGTTCACCCAGGGCGATGCCGATGCCATGGCCCGCATCATCGAAGGGCTCATCACCGGCATGGGCTTCATCGGCGGCGGAGCGATCCTGCGCCTCAAGGACTCGGTCAAAGGCACCGCTACCGCGGCAAGCCTGTGGGCAACGGGGGCGGTCGGCGTCTCCGTGGGGCTGGGAGCCTACGACGTGGCCGTCGTCGTCTCGGCCATGACCTTCCTGACGCTTCGCCTGCTCAAGCCGCTGAAACAGCAGGCAAGCGCTCTGGAGGACGAGGAGCCGAGACGGCGCTCCTCCTGAAGGAGCCATCCCGGCCGTTGACGGGATGTTTACGCACGGCCGGCTAGTCTGCCGCCATGCGTCATGGGTTCGTTGCGTTTTTCGCCCTATCGCTTGTCGGACTTGGGCTCACGGGGTGCGGGTTGTTCCGTTTCGAACAGCGCGAGCCCTGGCGTGCGCAGGCCGAGGAAGCGTGCCTGTCTCAGCGGATGGTTCAGCCTTCCGCCTATATGGCCCTGTCGTCCAAGATCGACGGCCCCGGCGTCTGCGGAATGGATTACCCGTTCAAGGTTTCGGCCTTCACCAACGGCTCCGTGGGGCTGAAGTCGAAGGTGACGCTGGCCTGTCCGATCATCCCCCGCATCGATGCGTGGCTGGACGAGATCGTGAAGCCTGCCGCCATGATGTATTTCGGCATTCCGCTCGCCGACCTGAAGGCGGGCTCCTATTCCTGCCGTCCGCGCAACAACCAGCGGGGCGCGAAATATTCCGAACATGCCTTCGGCAATGCCCTCGACGTGATGGGCTTCGCCCTTGCCGACGGGCGGGAGGTCACGGTGGTGAAGGGCTGGAAGGGAAGCCCGGCCGAGCAGGAGTTCCTGCGCGAGGTCTTCGTCGGCGCCTGCCGCTATTTCACGACCGTTCTCGGCCCGGGCTCGGATGCCTTCCATTACGATCACCTGCACATCGACCTCGCCCGCCACGATCCCAAGGGCCAGCGGCGCATCTGCAAACCGATCCTCAAATTCGAGCCGCGAATCGATCCCGAACAGAGCCGGCAGGTCTATCAGGCCGCGGCGCCATCCTACCTGGCTCCCATCGACATGGAGCAGGACGTGCCGCAGGAGGGATACTCCGCCGCCTCGCCCATTCCCGGAGGATATTCCGCGGATCTGCCGCCGTCCGGAGCCGGATATCCCAGGGCGCCGATGCAACAGGCTCCCGCCCAGACCTATGCGCCGCCGGGCTATGCGAGACCGCAGGCGGGCCAGCCGCTCGCCCTGACCGGCTCGGGAATCTATTAAACCAGCAAGCGGAGCCTTGACCTTGTCGCGCGCCGCCCACATGGTCGAGAATGAGGTCAACGGATCTGTTGGAGCATGGACGATGAAGTGGCTGGCGGCTTTCCTAACCTGCGCGCTGTTGAGCGCGCCCGCGCTGGCTCGTGAGGTAACGCCTGCCGAGCGGCGCGATCACCCTTTCTATGCCAGCCTACCGGCGTGCAGCGATCCTTCGGTGCTTCAGGACATTTCGTCGACCTTCGCGACCCGCGAGCGCCGGTTCTGGAATTCCAGCCTGTCGATCGTCGGTTTCGAGCGGGTGCAGCAGGTCGCTTGGCGCCCCTGGGGGCTGGACTACATTCCGCGCCGGTTCTGCTCCGGGACCGTGATCGTGTCCGACGGCTATAAGCGGCGCATCAACTACTCGATCGGCGAGCAGCTCGGGTTCATCGGCATCGGCTGGGGCACCGACTTTTGCGTCGACGGCCTCGACCGTCACTACGCCTACGCGCCGCACTGCAAGCAGGCCATGCCTTGATCCGTCGCCGGTGCCTGGCCCTGGCAGGCGCCTTGTGGCTCGCGGTGCTTCCCGCCACGGCGCAGCCGGTGCGGGAGGTGAGGGGCGCCCCGGCGGGCGCCTTCGACTTCTACGTCCTCGCCCTGTCCTGGTCGCCCGGTTTCTGCGAAACCAGCGGCAGCGCCGGCAAGCGCCGGCAATGCGACGAGGGAAGCGGCCTCGGCTTCGTGGTTCATGGCCTGTGGCCGCAGAACGAGCAGGGATATCCGAGCTTCTGCGAGCCCGGCGGGCGCTTCGCTCCTCGCGCGGCGGTCGAGGAGGCGAGCGGGCTTTTCCCTGACGACAACTTGGCCCGCTATCAGTGGCGCAAGCACGGGACCTGCACCGGGGAAAGCCCGAGCGGCTACTTCCGGGCGGTGCGGCGTGCACGGGAGCTCGTGCGGATCCCCGACAGTTTCAGCAATGTGACGTCCGGCGCCAAGGTCATGCCGGTGGAGGTCGAGCGGGCCTTTGCCGCAGCCAATCCCAACCTGCGCCCGGATATGATCGCGGTGTCGTGCGGCCGGCGCGTCCTTCAGGAGGTCCGGATCTGCCTCGACCGCGACCTGCGCGGCTTCCGCACCTGTCCCGAGGTCGACCGAAGCGGCTGCCGCGCCGGCGAGGTTACGATCCCGCCGGTCCGATAAGGCACGGGTTATGAATTACCGTCACGCATTCCACGCCGGCAATTTCGCCGACGTCATGAAACACGCTCTCCTGGTGCGGATCCTCGCCTATCTCCAGCGCAAGGAGACGCCTCTGCGCGTCGTCGACACCCATGCGGGGATCGGGCTCTACGATCTCGCGGGCGACGAGGCCGGCCGCACGGGGGAGTGGGTCGACGGAATCGGCAGGCTCGACGATCCCTTCTCCGCCGACGTGGAGGAGGTGCTGGAGCCCTACCGCAAGGTGGTGGCCGACGTGCGGGCGCGGCATGGCGAGACCGCGTATCCCGGTTCGCCCGCCATCGTCCGCGAGCTCCTGCGGCGGCAGGATCGCGGGGTCTTCGTGGAGCTTCACCCGGCGGATCACGCGGTTCTGAGCGAGGCCTTCAACGCGGTCGCGAATCTGAAGGTGATGCATCTCGACGGCTGGACCGCGCTGCACGCGCTCATCCCGCCGAAGGAGAAGCGCGGGCTCGTGCTGATCGATCCGCCCTACGAAAAGCCGAACGAGCTGGAGCGCCTGGGCACGGAACTGCTGACGGCTCTCAGGAAGTGGCCGACCGGAGTCTATGCCGGCTGGTATCCGATCAAGGCGCTGGAGCCCGTGGATGCGGTGGCCGCACGGCTCCACGCGGAAAGCCCGCGTCCGGGCCTTCGCCTCGAACTGCTCGTGGACGATCCGGCCGATCCGACCCGCCTGAACGGCAGCGGCCTCTTCGTGCTCAATCCTCCCTGGGCCCTGCAGAAGGAGGCGGAAGTTCTTCTGCCGGCTCTCGCCGAGCGCCTGTCCCGGGGGCGCTACGGCGGCTATCGCTGCGAGAACTTCGGACAGGCGGCATAAATCCGTTGCTGCCCGAGCGCCGAGCGGTCATGAAGGCATCCGTTCCTTTGGCAGGATGTCTCGCATGCTCACTCTTCGCACCTCTCCCGCATCTCCCTTCGGCCGCAAGGTCAAGATCGCGGCGTCGCTCGTCGGATTGTCGGATCGTATCGAAGCCGTCGAGGCCGACACGACCAACCCGGACGACACGCTGCGCCAGCAGAACCCCCTGGGGAAAATCCCGACGCTCGTCCTGGAGAACGGGGAGACCCTCTACGACTCGCGCGTGATCGTGGAATATATCGACCATCTTGCCGGCGGCGGGCGGATCCTGCCGACCGGTTGGGAGAGGTTCGTCGCCCTGCGCCAGCAGGCTCTCGCCGACGGAATCATGGATGCGGCGCTGCTGCAGGTCTATGAGGGCCGCTGGCGGTCCGACGACAAGCGCGAGCCGAAATGGGTCGAGCATCAGGTCGGCAAGGTCCAGCGCGGCCTCGACTATGCGGAGGAACACTTCTCGACCCCCTCCGCGAACCTTCATATCGGCCACATCGCCCTGGCCTGCGCCCTCGGCTATCTCGACCTGCGCATGGGCGGAAGCTGGCGGCAGACCTATCCCAGGCTGGTCGCCTGGCTGGCGGATTTCGAGGCGCGCGTTCCGGCCTTCAGTAAGACGAAGATGCCGGCGTAAGGCACAACAAAAAGGCCCGGGTTTCCCCGGGCCTTTCCGTTTGCCGAAACGGCAGGTCTTAGTAGGTGCCGAACTTGAAGTTCAGCTTGGCGCGCGCCACGAAGAAGTCGGCGTCGTCGTCGTTGTCGGCGCCCGGCACGAACACCGCCGTGCGGTCGGCGCCCGCGGCCGGAACGTAGCTGCCGACGAAGGTGCCGTTGTTGTCGCCGTTCAGGTTGACCCACAGACCTTCGATGCCTGCCGTCAGGTTGTTGGTGAAGGCATATTCCATGCCCGCGCCGAGCACCCAGCCGGTACGCACGTCGTTGTTGCCGTTGTTGTTGAAGAAGATGCCGTTGAACTCATCGTTGGTGTCGCCGCCGCCGTAAGCGAAACCGCCGGTGGCGTAGATGAGAGCGCGGTCGAAGGCCACACCGAGACGGGCGCGGACCGTGCCGAACCAGTCGATGCCGCCAGCCGTGCCGGCCGCGACGAAGCTCGGCGGGAAGGTGCCCGGGAAGGTGGCCAGGCCACGGTCAGCACCGAGATCGGCCCACTGCAGGTCGGCCTCGACACCGGCCACGAAGGAGCCGAACTGATAGTTGTAGCCGATCTGGCCGCCGCCGACGAAGCCGTCGCCGCTCTCGTCGCCGAACGCGACGACGCCGCTGGCGCCGGCGAAGGGCGCCGCGAAGGTGCCGGCAGGCACGAAGACGGAGTTCTGGTTGTTATCCTGCCAGCCATAGCCGGCGTTCACGCCCACGTAGAAGCCGGTCCAGGTGAAGATCGGAACAGCTGCAACGATCGGAGCCGGAGGAGCCGTCCGGACGGGCAGATCCGCAGCCGAGGCAACGCCGGCAAAGCCGAAAAGGGCAACACTGGCGAGAAGAAGTTTCTTCATAATTACATTCCTATCGATGTCCTGGCCTACACGACCCTGGAGAACCCGAGGCCGAGTCAGACAACACGTCTGTTATAGAGCGAGAGCCGCATGAGGGCTGTGACATGACAACCACAGCGCGCGAAGGCACTATGGCAGCATTGTGGCGGTTGATTGCGTGCTATTCCCCTTTGGCATCGCTTGCGACTCCAAACGCCCAGCTCGATTTTTTGTTCGACGGCCAAAATCGAAAATGTTCTTTTCGGGGCACCCGTTGTGCTTTCGACACACACCCTAACCGGCCCTTAAGGAAAACCATGATGCAGACTGCGCTCGTGACCGGAGCGGCACGGAGGATCGGCCATCGCATCGTCGAGCGGCTCGCCCGGGAGGGCTACGCCGTCGCCATCCATTGCAACCGCTCGACCTGGGAGGCCGAGGATCTCGCCGCGCGGATCCGGTCCGATGGCGGCTCGGCCGCCGTCGTGCGGGCGGATCTGGCGGATTCCGTGGCCGTCGGCCGGCTGGTGGACGATGCCGCGCGGGCGCTGGGACCCCTGACCCTTCTCGTCAACAACGCCTCCGAGTTCGAGCCCGACGAGGTCGGAAGCCTCACCCATGCCCGATGGGACCGGCACTTCGCCGTGAACCTGCGAGCCCCGGCCTTCCTGGCGCAGGACTTCGCCCGCCAGCTGCCCGCCGACCGGGATGGCTGCATCGTCAATATCGTGGACCAGCGCGTCTGGAAGCCGACGCCGCAATTCTTCTCTTACACCCTGACCAAGGCCGCCCTCTTCACGGCAACGCAGACGATGGCGCAGGCGCTGGCGCCGCGAATCCGCGTCAATGCCGTCGGCCCGGGGCCGACGCTGGCGAACGAGCGGCAGGAGGATGAGGACTTCGCGAAGCAGAGCCGGGCGGTGCTCCTCGGGCGCGGAAGCGCGCCGGACGAGATCGCCGACGCGGTTCTCTACCTGGCGCGCGCCCGCAGCGTGACCGGCCAGATGATCGCCGTCGACGGCGGCCAGCACCTGGCCTGGGAGACGCCGGACGTGGCCGGCATCAGGGAGTGAAGGCGATGGCCGAGATCAGCCGCCCGTAATCGGGCTCGCCGCGATGGGTCGTGCGGCGATAGCTGAAGAAGCGCTCCTCGTCGGAATAGGTGCACAGGCCGAGATTGGCGAACTCGCCGATTCCCGCCAGTTCGAGGCGCATGCCGATATAGCCGGGAAGATCGAACATGGCATGGTTCTCCCGCTCGCTCGGCACGAAGAAGCGTTCGTTTTCCGCGTCGAGGCCGGTGAGCGTGGAGACGAATTCCGGGCCGACCTCGTAGGCCGCCTGGCTGATGGTGGGTCCGAGCACGGCGACGATCTTCTCGCGCCGGGCGCCGAGCCGCTCCATCGCCTCGATGGTGGATTCCAGCACGCCCGAGGAGGCGCCGCGCCAGCCCGCATGGGCGGCGCCGATGACGCCCACATGCGGATCGGCGAACAGCACCGGGCCGCAATCGGCCGTGGTGATGCCGAGAGCCAGTCCGGGGATCGAGGTCGCCATGCCGTCGGCCCTCGGCCGCTCGCCGGTCCAGGGGCCCTCGACGATCACCGCATCGGCCGAATGCACCTGATGGACGCTGATCAGCGCCTCAGGGGCGAGACCCAGTTCGTCCGTCATGCGACGACGGTTCTCCGCCACCCTTGCCGGATCGTCGGACGAGCCCAGACCACCGTTCAGCGATGCATAGATGCCCTCCGACACGCCGCCGCGGCGGGTGAAGAAGGCATGATGAAGATTGGGATAAGCAGCGAGTTCAGGAGCTTCGATGAACATGGCTTCCGGTTCATGCCGAGAGGGGGGAGCGGGCGGGCAGCCCGGGCAGGGCTTCAAGGTCATTATGGGCTAGCGCCAAAACTTTAAAGAGCTCTCCCATGCCTTTGGGTCCGCGCTCCGTCAGGCGCGCAAGAGCGCGGTCGATGTCGGCCGCCTGCGCGGGCGTCGCCTTCTGCCTCAGCCCCGCCGCCCGCGCCTCGATGCCGAGGGCCAGCAGGAAGTCGGCCTGCGTGACCGGACCGTGGACCCGCACCTTCTCGTCCGATGCGCCCTGGGCAATGCGCTGAAAATCCACATGGGTCGTCAGGTCGGCCTCGCCGGGCTCTGCGAGAGGGTCGGCATAGGCGTGATCCTTCACCGCCTGCAGCGTGTCGCCGAAGGCGGGGCCCTCGTAGCCGTAATCGACGATCAGGGCCGCGCCTCCGTCCTGGGCCAGGCGGCGAGAGAGCGCCTTCGCGACCTCCATCGAGGCCGCCGGCCATTCGAGCACGTCGCCGAGGCGCAAGGGGCGCCCCAGCTCCTTCTCGGGCTCGGCGCGAAGGCCGAAGATCAGCCGATCCTCCTCCAGGCCGACGAGGCGCTCGCACCAGCCGCGCTCGGTGGCCATGAACTGGCGCACGGGAAGGGCATCGAAGAACTCGTTGGCGACGAGAAGGACGGGGCCGGGAGGCACCTCCCCGAAGCGGTCATGCCACTCGATCCGGAAGCCCGATGCCCGCAGGGCTGCACGCTGGCGCTCCCGCAGGGCAGGGCTCGTCTCGACGAGATGGACGGAGACCGCGGAGCGGAAGTCGGGCAGGAGCCGCGATGCGCGCAGCAGGTCGGCCATGAGGGTGCCGCGCCCGGGGCCGAGCTCGACCAGGCGGCAGGAGACCGGGCGGCCCATGCCGTGCCAGACCTCCAGCATCCACAGGCCGATCAGCTCCCCGAACATCTGGCTGATCTCGGGGGCCGTCGTGAAGTCGCCCGCCGCGCCGAGCGGATCGCGACCGGCATAGTAGTGCCGGATGCAGAGGTCCATGTAGCGCTCGACCGTGATCGGCCCTTCGAGGGCGATCAGCTCGCGCAGACGGTCCGCCAGCGGCCTCACGCCGGCTCCGGCGTGGCGGCGGGGCGCGTGTACCCGCGCGCCGCGAACCAGATGAAGGCTGCACCGACGAGCGCCATGGGAACCGAGAGCAGCATGCCCATGGTGATGCCGCCGCCGAGCGCCTGCACGGAGGATCCGAACAGGAATCCGAGCTGCTCATCCGGCTCGCGGAAGAACTCGCAGACGATGCGGGCGACCGCGTAGCCGAGCACGAAGATGCCCCCGAGGAGCCCGGGGCGGCGGAAGCCGAAGCGGCGCACGGCCCACATCATGACGAGGAAGAGCACCAGCCCTTCCCCGAACGCCTCGTAGAGCTGGCTCGGGTGGCGCGGCACCGGGCCCGCATGGGGAAAGACCACCGCATAGGGAAAATCAGGCGCCGGGCGGCCCCACAGCTCGCCGTTGATGAAGTTGGCGATGCGCCCGAAGAACAGGCCGATGGGGGTCACGATGGCGGCGAGATCGAGCATCGCCAGGGGATTCAGGCTGCGGGCGCGGGAGAACAGAACGATCGCCAGGACCGCGCCCGCGAACCCGCCGTGGAACGACATGCCCCCGCGCCAGACGGCGAGGATCTCGAGCGGATGGGCCAGATAATTGCCCAGATTGTAGAACAGCACGTAGCCGATACGCCCGCCGAGCACGACGCCGAGGGCGACCCAGACGATCAGATCGTCGATGTCCACGGGCTGGGGCTGGCGCAGGGGACCCCAGTACGCGCTGCGGGCCGCCAGCCGCTTGGCGTAGAACCAGCCGCCCAGGAGGCCCGCCACATAGGCCAGCGCATACCACCGGATCGCAATGGGACCGATGCTGATGGCGACGGGATCGATGATGGGGAAGGAAAGGGCAGAAAGGGCCATCGGCACGCCTTGATCGAACACGCTGCCATTGGACCCGCAGAACCCGGATCGTCAACCCTGTTGCAGTTTCGCGCGAATGCGCCCATGTGTGAACCACCGAGGCCCCGGCCTGCCCTGAATGATCGCGGACCCCATCATGACCCAGTCTTCCAACCGGATTTTCGACGAACTCGCCCGCTTCGCCACCGATGCGGCCGGCGCAGCCCAGGGGGTCCGGCGGGAGGTCGAGACCATCGTGAAGGGGCAGATGGAGCGCTTCATCAAGGACATGGACGTGGCCACCCGCGAAGAGGTGGACGTCCTGCGCGACATGGTCGCCGCCGCCCGCGAGGAGAACGAGCGTCTGGAGGCCCGCATCAAGGCCCTCGAGGCGAAGCTGGACCAGTCGGGCGCCACGCCTCCGACCACGGCCTGACGCAACTCGATTGCATTACTCCTTCAGGTGAAACCGCCTGTTGTGGACAGGTCATACCGACGCATTGTGGCCCGGGCCAAAATCTAAGACTGTCGATTCATGAGCTGATTCGTGGTTGGGGCGGACGAGGCTGCTGAATACCGAACGTATTCGGCAGGATAGAATCTGACTTATCCCTGAATCTACGTAATGCTATTGCCTGAATATGTTTCAGTATTCAGTGTCCAAGCCCTTTGGATCGATATGTCGCAACTTCACTTCGAAATTGATCGCATGGAACACCCGCTCGACGTGGTCGAGCGGCTCGCGTCCCTGCGTCAGTGGATCTTCGATCGGGCGGCGACGGACGAGATGTCCGTCTCCGTGTCGGGGCAATGGGCCGATTATCACGTCGCCTTCACCTGGATCGAGGACGTGGAGGCGCTCCATGTCGCCTGCGCCTTCGACCTGAAGGTTCCGGAGCGGCGCCGGCAGGAGGTTCTTCAGCTCATCTCCCGCATCAACGAGCAGCTCTGGGTCGGACATTTCGATCTCTGGAGCTCCGAGAACGTGGTGATGTTCCGCCATGCCCTGCTTCTGGCGGGCGGCGCCGATCCGACCCACGGCCAGTGCGAGACCATGCTGCGGGTCGCGGTGGAGGCGTGCGAGCGCTACTTCCAGGCCTTCCAGTTCGTGATCTGGGCCGGCAAGTCGGCCCGCGAGGCCCTCGACAGCGTGCTGTTCGAAACCGAAGGCGAGGCCTGATCCGAGCCTCGACAGGGCCGGGCGGAGGTGGATAGAGTGCGGCCTCCGCCATCATCCCCGCCAGGTTCTCCATGCCCATCGATGCTCACCATCTGCCCTCGTCCCTCGTTCTCGTCGGTGCGGGAAAAATGGGCGGCTCCATGCTGGAGGGATGGCTTTCCGTCGGCATGAAGCCCGCCGGCGTCACCGTCATCGATCCGCGACCTTCCGAGGAGATGACGCGCCTGTGCGCCGACAGGGGCCTTGCGCTCAATCCCGCGAATCCGCCTTCGGCGCCCGATGTGCTGGTGCTCGCGATCAAGCCGCAGATGCTGGACGAGGCCGCGCCGGGCCTGAACGGCCTTGTGGGACCTCACACCCTCATCGTGTCGATTCTCGCCGGGAAGACCATGGGCGATCTGCGCAGCCGCATGCCGGCGGCAAGGGCGGTCGTGCGCGCCATGCCGAACCTGCCGGCCAGCATCGGGCGTGGCGCGACCGGCGCTGCCGCGAGCTCCGACGTGACCGAGGCGCAACGCCTGATGGCCGATGCCCTGCTGCGGAGCAACGGCATCGTCGAGTGGCTGGACACCGAGGATTTGATCGACGCGGTGACGGCGGTTTCGGGCTCCGGACCGGCCTACGTCTTCCACCTCGTCGAGTGCCTTGCCGAAGCGGGCGCCGCGGCCGGCCTGCCGCCCGAACTCGCGCAGCGCCTTGCGCGGGCCACCGTGACGGGCGCGGGCGAATTGCTGTTCCAAAGCGATCTGCCGCCCGCGACCCTGCGCCAGAACGTGACGTCGCCCGGCGGCACCACGGCGGCGGCCCTGGAGGTTCTCATGGCCGATCCGGGCGGCCTCAGGGCGCTCATGCGCGAGGCCGTGGCTGCGGCAAAGCGGCGTGCGGAGGAGCTGTCCGGCTGACGGTGGATGTCAACGGCGCGACGAGCGCCTAGATACTCCCCAGGCCCGTTTTCAGGAGGATGCCATGCCGGCGGAAGCTTCAACCAACAAGCGACAGGCGATCATCGACGCCCTCATGGATCTCGCCGCGAAGCGGTCCTGGAACGACATCGAGCTCAACGACATCGCCCAGGCGGCCGATGTCTCCCTGGCGGAATTCCGCGATCTGTTCCCGTCCAAGGGCGCGGTGCTGGGAGCGCTCTCCCGCCAGATCGACAAGCAGGTCTTGGAGGGAACGACGGACGATCTCGCCGGCGAGCCGGCGCGGGAGCGGATCTTCGACGTGATGATGCGCCGCTTCGATGCGCTGGCGCCCTACAAGGAGGCGCTGCGCCGGATCTCCCGCGACCTGCGCTACGATCCGGCCTCCCTGGCTGCGCTCAACCAGGTTTCCCTCAACTCCCAGCGCTTCATGCTGGCGGCGGCGGGCATCTCGACGGAAGGTCCGCTCGGAGCCCTGAAGCTGCAGGGCGCCGTGCTCGTTTACGCCAACACCATGCGCACGTGGCTGGACGACGACGATCCGACCCTCGCACGGACCATGGCGCGCCTCGACAGGGAGTTGCGCCGGGGCGAGCGCGTGCTGGAGCAGGCCGAGGATGTCCGCCGTCTCACGGCGCCGCTGCGGGCCATCGGCCGCGCGCTGCTGGAAGGGCGCAGATCGTCCCGGCGCGAGCGCAGGCGTCCCGAGGACGGGGATGTGGACAACCCCGCAGCCGCCATCTGAGCTGCGGGAGGAGGGGGCATGATGGATCAAGCGAATTCGGTATCGGGCCAGATCGCGTTCGGCGATTTCCTGAAGGTGGATATCCGAGTCGGCAGGATCGTGGCCGCCGAGGCCTTTCCGCAGGCGAGGAAGCCGGCCTTCAAGCTCACCATCGATTTCGGGCCCGATATCGGCATCAAGCGCTCGTCGGCCCAGATCACGGTCAATCACAAGCTCGAGGAGCTCGTGGGGCAGCAGGTTCTGGCCGTGGTGAATTTCCCGCCCCGCCAGATCGGCCCCTTCATGTCCGAAGTCCTCACCCTCGGCGTGCCGGACGAGAAGGGCGAGGTCATGCTCGTCCGCCCCGACCGCGACGTGCCGCTGGGCGGGCGCCTCTATTGATCAGGCGGGCAGCCGCACGGTTGCCCGCAATCCGCCGAGGGGGCTGTCGCTGAGGCTGATGTCGCCCCCATGGGAGCGGGCGATGTCGCGGGCGATGGCGAGACCCAGGCCCGAGCCGCCTTCGTCCTGGTTGCGGGCTTCGTCCAGGCGCACGAAGGGCTTGAACACCTCCTCGCGCATCTCGGCCGGAATGCCGGGCCCGTCGTCGTCCACGTGCAGCACGAGCCAGCGGGTCTCGTGATTGGCCGAAATCTCCACCTTGTCCCCGTGCCGCGCCGCATTGGCCACGAGGTTGAAGAGGAGGCGTCGGAACGCATCGGGACGGACCGTGATGATCGGATCGCCGACGATGTCGAGGGAAATCCCGTGCCCCTGCCGCTCGGCGTCGGACTGGAGTTCCTGCAGCAGCACGCGCAGGTCGGTCTCGACCGCCTGCTCGCCGGCATCGCCGCGGGCGAAGGCAAGATAGCCTTCGAGCATCCGGCTCATCTCGTCCACGTCGCGCTTGAGGTCTTCGACCTCGGGCGTCTGGTCGAGGAACACCAGCGAAAGCTTGAAGCGGGTGAGGATGGTGCGCAGGTCGTGACTCACGCCGTTCAGCATGGTCGTGCGCTGCTCCATGCTGCGCTCGATGCGCCGCTTCATTTCCAGGAAGGCATGGCCCGCCTGACGCACCTCGCGCGCGCCGCGCGGGCGGAACTCGATCTCGCGCCCCTTGCCCAGCGCCTCGGCGGCCTCGGAGAGGCGCAGGATCGGCCTGATCTGGTTGCGCAGGAACAGGATCGCGATGCCGAGCAGGACGAAGGACGACCCGCCCATCCAGACCAGGAAGATGTGGGAATTCGAGGCATAGGCCTGGCTGCGCCGCGCCAGAATCCTCATCACGTTGTTCTGGTCGAGCTTGATGCGGATCTCCACGTAGCTCGACCGCCCGACCGTGTCGATCCAGTAAGGGCGGTCGACTTGGCGGCGCAGCTCCTCGGAGAGCGTCTCGTCGAGAATGGAGAAGAAGGGTTTCGGCCCGGGCAGCGGCAGGTCAGTGTCGTGGAGAATGTCCACGTCGAGCTGCAGGCGCTCCGCGGCGATGCGCGACAGGGTCGTCGCATCCCGGTCCTGCGGGTAGCTCTCGTAGATGTCGATCAGCGCGGCGATGTCGGCGGTGACGGCCGAGGACAGGCGCCGCGTCACGAGCTGCCAGTGCCGCTCCATGAAGGTGTAGGCCACGATGGACTGCAGCAGCACGACCGGCGCGATGATGATGATGAGCGAGCGGGCATAGAGGCCCTTCGGCAGGTATCTGCCGAGCCAGCGTCCCGCCCAGTCGAGAGGCGAGTGCTTCAGGGCCGCGCTGAACTTCATCGATCGACGACGAGGCGATAGCCGACGCCGCGCACGGTCTGCAGGAAGAGGGGATTGGCCGGATCGGTCTCGATCTTGCGGCGCAGCCGGTTGATCTGGACGTCGACGGTGCGCTCGTTAGCGGCGGCGCCGCTGCCGGCAAGCTCCTCGCGGGGCACGTGGTCGCCGGCCCGCGTGCCCAGGATGGTCAGGATCTCCCGCTCGCGCTCGGTGATCCGGATGACGTCGTCCTCGCGCCGCAGCTCTCCGCGGTCGAAACGGAAGGAGAAGGGGCCGAAATAGATGGTCTCGGGCGCCTCGCCGTTGCCGTTCCCGGCCGTCGGCACGGCGCGCTTGAGAATGTTGCCCAGGCGAAGCAGCAGCTCGCGCGGCTCGAAGGGCTTGGGCAGGTAGTCGTCCGCGCCGATTTCGAGCCCCGTCACGCGGTCGGACGTGTCGGCGCGGGCGGTCAGCATTAGGATCGGGACCTGCGATGTCTGCCGGATGCTGCGGGCATAGTCGAAGCCGCTCTCGCCGGGCATCATCACATCGAGCACGAGGGCGTCGAAGAGGAGATTTTCCGATTTGGCCCGCGCCTCGGCGGCGCTCGCAGCCGTCGTCACCCGGTAGCCGGAACCGGTCAGGAAGCGGGCCAGGAGCTCGCGCAGGCGGCGGTCGTCGTCCACCACGAGGACGTGCGGGGCGTGGTCGGGAATGTCGATGCGTGTTGGTTCCATCGGCTTCGCGCTTCTATCGGACCTCCCCGCCTTATCAGCTTTTCTTCGCTCCGAATACGAGGCGGTCCACGTGAGCCCGGTCGTCGGGGTCGATGAGGCTCAGAAGATACCGGCTCACGTGCTCCTTCGTATCCGAATCCAGATCGGCCAGGGCCCGCATGATCCGGCGTGTCTGAAGCTTCGCGAGCTTCACGGCCAAATCGTGACCCTGTTCCGTAGCGTAAAGAAGGCGCTGGCGGCGGTCGGAGGTGCCCGTGCGGCTCTCGATGAAGTCCTTCTCGATCAGCTCCTTGAGAACCCGGTTGAGGCTCTGCTTGGTGATGCGCAGGATGTCGAGCAGCTCCGCGATCGTCAGTCCGGGATTGCGGTCGACGAAGTGCAGGACGCGGTGATGCGCCCGACCGAAGCCATATTCGTCCAGGATCCTGTCGGGATCGCTGACGAAGTCCCGATAGGCGAAGAAGAACAGCTCGATGAGGTCGTAAGCCGGCGACTCGGCCAGGATGTCCTTGCCGAGCTGCTGGGGTCGAAAAGCCGGGATCGCGTCAGGCACCGTCCTTATCCACTTTAAGTCAGCCTTGTTGACATATCTCAGGACGATTGTTACTCGTCAAGGCGCTTCTGTGAAATGAATGAAACTCAAATCTCGCGGAAGCGCATCGGAAATTTCACGACCCCGGTGAGCCACAAGGTCGGACTTTAAGGAGAAAACGATGTCCGCGACCCCTTTCGATCAACGTGACGGTTGGATCTGGTACGACGGGCAGATCGTACCCTGGAGCGAGGCGAAGCTCCATGTTCTCTCCCACGGACTCCACTACGCGTCCAGCGTCTTCGAGGGCGAGCGGGCCTATGGAGGCGAGATCTTCAAGTCGACCGAGCATTCGGAGCGCCTGAAGAAGTCGGCGGAAATCCTCGATTTCGAGATTCCGTATTCGGTCGCGGAAATCGATGCCGCCAAGCGCCTTGTCCTGGAAAAGAACGGCCAGAAGGATGCCTATCTTCGTCCCGTGGCGTGGCGCGGCTCCGAGATGATGGGCGTCGCGGCCCAAGCCAACAAGATCCACCTCGCCATCGCCAGCTGGGAATGGCCGAGCTACTTCGATCCGGCCCAGAAGATGAAGGGCATCCGCATCGACATGGCGGAGTACCGCCGCCCGGATCCGGCGACCGCGCCCTCGGCGGCCAAGGCGGCGGGCCTCTACATGATCTGCACCATCTCCAAGCACCGCGCGGAGCGCAGGGGCTATGCGGATGCGCTGATGCTCGACTGGGAAGGCCGCGTGGCCGAGTGCACCGGCGCCAACGTGTTCTTCATCCGCGACGGCATCATCCACACGCCGCTCGCCGACTGCTTCCTCGACGGCATCACCCGCCGCACGGTGATCGACCTGGCCAAGCGCCGCGGTTTCGAGGTGGCGGAGCGGCGGATCATGCCGGACGAGCTCCCGAGCTTCAACGAGTGCTTCATCACGGGAACCGCCGCCGAGGTGACACCCGTTTCCGAGATCGGCCCCCACACCTATCAGCCCGGCAACATGACCAAGACGCTGATGGAGGACTACATGGCCGAGGTCCAGCCCAAGACCGCCAAGGCGGCCTGACTCTCGTTCGCCCGACGCGGAGGATCAGAAATCCTCCGCGTCGGGAATCCTGTTGAAGGCGATCTTCGCCCCCGCATAGCCGCCCGGAAGGGTGGTCCAGGGGCCCCAGTGCAGCAGGGTGCCCCGGTAATGGGCGTTGAGCCGGTCGGCCAGCAGGGACAGGTATTCGAGCCGTCGCTTGAGCTGCGCTTCCGGCGTGAAGGCGAAGAGGTCGTTTCCGATCTCGTTCAGAGGCACGAGGTCGTGCAGGGTGACGTGGATGCTGCGGCTCAGGCTCCGCGGCGGCAATTCCCGCTCCGCGAGATCGAACAGCTTGGCCAGACGCGCCAGCAGGGAGGGATCGTCCCAGGTCGGCTGGAAACGCTCCTCTGCATACCAGCCGGCGCTGCGCCGGTCGGTCAGCCACAGGGCGAGGGCTCGGGCGGCGAAGCCTGCTCGGCGCATGCGGCTCGCCGCCTTCACGAGCAGGACCCTGGCGCAGGCATAGGCGCCACCCAGGTGCCGCCAGTCGGCCGGGAGGACGCGCCCGTGGCCGAACATGCGCCGCTGGGTCTCGGGCCGCTCCACCGCATAGCCGTGCAGCCCCATCCAGAGTCTTTCCCCCTCGACGCTGCCCCAGAGGCGGCGCATCTCCTTCGGCTGGAGCCGCCACAGGGCCTCCATGTCGCCCACCCCGGCCCGGGCAAGCCGGGCCGCGTTGCCCTTCGCGATGCCGGGAATGTCCTTCAGCGGAAGCGAGAGGAGCCTTCCAGGCAGGTCGTCCGGATGAAGGGCCACGAGCCCGTCGGGTTTCTCCATCTCCGCCGCGATCTTGGCGAGGAGTTCGTTGGGCCCCAGACCGACCGAGCAGGTGAGGGAAGGACCGATCTCGCGGGCGATGGCGGCTTTCACCCGCCTGGCCAGGGCCACCGCATGAGGCTGCTCGGAGGGGGAGAGCTCACAGACCACCTCGTCGATGGAACAGACCGCCTTGACGGGAATCAGCCGCTCGACGGTCTCGACGATCTTCTTGTGAAGGTCCACGTAGCGTTCATGCCGCGCCGTCACGAGCACCAGGCCGGGGCATTGCCGCTTCGCGTCGCGCACGAAGGTGCCGCGCTTGAGGCCGAGGGCCTTCGCTTCCCGGCTGACGGCGATGAGGCCCGTATGCTCCGACTCGACCGGGATGACCCCGACCGGCCTGCCGCGAAGGCGGGGCTGGAGGTGTTGTTCCGCACTGGCGAAGAAGGAGTCGAAATCCACGTAAAGCCGCTCCAGGCCCGTTGGTCTGCGCATCCCGCCCGCCTCCTGCTCTTTCGAACAAAAAGAGAACATCCGCATTGCCGCCTGTCGAGTCGCTCAGCTGTGGATAACGGGGATGGCCGAAGGGCGCCGGGACAATCTTCTTCTTTTGGGACAGGGCTTCGGGCCCCAATGTTCCTATAGGAGAACAGGAATCGAACAATCCGAGATTCTCCCGGCATCCTGCCGAAATCGGGCCGGCGGCGGCCGGAGGGGTCTTACGAAAAGAGGGCACTCTTCCCACATATCGGGAAAGGAGCGTTCGGCTCCTAGGGATGGAAAGAAACACAGATGATGAAAATTGCTTCTCGCCGAAGCCGCGTCATGATCGCCCTGGCGGCCGCTCTGGTCTTTGCCGGGAGTGCGGCTGAGGCTCGCGTCGGCCGTGGGGGCGGTTTCGGATCGCGCGGCGCCCGCACCTGGAGCGCACCTCCGAGCACGAATACGGCGCCGGGAACGGCTGCGCCGATCCAGCGCTCGCAGGTTCCGAACCAGGGCCAGACGGTCAACCGTCCGGGCATGCCGGCGCCTACGGCCGCGCAGCCGCGCCGCTTCGGTTTCGGCACGGGCCTGATGGCCGGTCTCTTCGGCGCAGGTCTCTTCGGCCTGTTGATGGGCAACGGCTTCTTCGGCGGCCTCGGCGGGCTCGCCTCGATGCTGGGACTTCTGCTCCAGATCGGCCTGGTGGTGCTGCTGGTCCGCTTCGCCATGAACTGGTTCCGCAGGCGGCAGCAGCAGCCGGCCTATGGCGGACCGGGTCAGGGCTACGCCCGCTCTTCGGCGCCTGGCGACGCGCCCCGCGGACCCATGGCCGGCGGGATCGGCGGCATGGGGGGCATTGGCGGCATGGGCAGCGCCCTCGGCGGGCTCGGACGGCAGGCTCCGCGGCCTCGCCCGGGCGTGCGCGACGAGATCGGAATCGGCGAGCGCGATTACGAGGCCTTCGAGCGGGCGCTGATCGAGGTCCAGGAATCCTATTCCCGGGGCGACGTGGCCAATCTCTGGTCGATCACGACGCCCGAGATGGCCGGATATATCCAGGAAGAGCTCAACGACAACGCATCGCAGGGGCTGAAGAACTCGGTCTCGGACGTGCGCCTGCTCCAGGGCGATCTGGCCGAGGCCTGGCGCGAGGGCGGCACGGATTATGCCACGGTCGCCATGCGCTACTCGCTGATCGACGCGATGACCGAGAAGGCGACGGGCCGCGTGGTCGGAGGCGATCCGGCGAACCCGGTGGAGGTCACGGAGCTCTGGACCTTCCGCAGGGATCAGGGCGGACCCTGGAAGCTCTCGGCGATCCAGCAGAGCTGATGCCGGGGCACATCGAGAAATGAAGAAGCGGCCGGTTCGACCGGCCGCTTTTTTTTGTCGTTCGCGCCTAGCGGGCCTACTCGGCCGCCATGCGGCGTCCAGAATGCGAGCCCTCGCGGATCTCCTCGATGATCTTGGACACGAAGGCGTCGAGGTCGCCGGGATTGCGGCTGGTGATGAGGCCGTGATCCGTCACCACCGTCTCGTCGCGCCAGTCGCCGCCGGCATTGATCACATCGGTCTTGATCGAGTGGTAGGAGGTGCACTTCCTGCCCTTGATGATGCCCGCTTCGATGAGAAGCCAGGGCGCGTGGCAGATGGCCGCCACCGTCTTGCCGGACGAGTAGAAGGCGCGGATGATCTCGATGGCCTTCTGCTCCACGCGGAGCTTGTCCGGATTGATCTGGCCGCCGGGCAGCACGAGCGCGTCGTACTCGGCCGGGTTCACATCTTCGATGTCCTTGTCGACCGAGACCGTCTTGCCCCAGTCGCTCTCGTCCCAGCCGTAGATCTTGCCGGATTTCATGCGGGACTTCGGAGCCGCGACCTCGACGGTTGCTCCGGCATCGGCGAGCTTCTCCTGCGGAACCATCAGTTCCGACTGCTCGAAGCCGTCTGTCGCCATGATCAGGATCCTGGCCTGTTTGATGTCAGGCATAGCGCTCTCCATTTTCTCGGGAATGCCTTGGGAACGGGCGAGCGATCCGGGAGTTCCGGGGGCGATGAGCGGAACCCGGCCATCCCCGACCTGTTGACCTGAAAACGGTTCAACGGAACGAGGAGTAGAGCATGGTCAACCCCGGCAACCCGACGAACGAGCCGATCCCAGGCGGCAACGTGCCCAGCGAGGTGCCGCCCGCTCCGCTTCCGGACGAGACCCCGGATCAGGGGCCGACGGGGCCGCGTACGCCTTACCCCGTCAACGATCCCGGCATCACCGATCCGAAGGGTCCGGGCTCGGAGCCCGACTATCTTCCGGGCAATCCCACCAATCCGGGCACCCGGTATTGATGGGGCAACGCGTCGGCGGCAGGGCTGCCGGCGCGTCCTGCCCGAAATCCGGCAGGCGTCAGTCGTTGCGCCATTCCCCTTCGCCGCCCACATCGGCGAAGCCCCACTGCTTCACGTCGATTTCGTAGTCCACGCGGGAGAACATGCGTCCCCGGCAGACCTTCATCTGCGGCGGGGGCAGGTTGAGCTGCTTCGAGAGCCGGTCCAGCAATTCGTCCATCACCCAGCGGGGGATGTTGTCCCGCTCCGTGGGATAGATCCAGCGGAAGTTCAGCAGGTGCATCAGCAGCACCTCCCAATGAACCTCCATGTAGGCGAGCAGCCGCTGCCAGTCGATCTGGTCGTGGGCCTTGAGGATCGTGTGCGCCACGTCGGCGCCGTCGTAGCGGTGGCGCAGCTGGATGAAGCATTTCGACCAGACGAGCTCCGTCGGCCCCACGATCTTCACCGGCGTGCCGAACACCTCGATCTGGCGGGCGTGCTCGAACCAGTGGTCGCCGATCGGCATCGTGCCGTTCGAGGAGGCGAAGATGACGTCGAAGAAGTACTTGCCCTTGTAGACCTTGCCGAGCCAGCGCTCGTCCTCGATCTCGACCGCGTGCCCCAGATTCTTGAAGTGCGAGAGGATGCGGGTGTAGTCCCCGGCCTTGCAGAAGATGTCCAGGTCCTTAGTGGGGCGGGTGATCCCCGTATAGGCGGACAGGGCATAGGTGCCGGCCAGCAGGAACGGCAGACCGAGCTGGTTCAGCTCCCGCAGCGCCTCCGCATAGAAGGCCTCGGATTCCGGATAGGTCAGCGTTGGTTCAGCCTTGGCATCGAAAGCCGGAATGCCCTGCTGATCCGTCGAAGGGAAGTCTGGATGGTGAACCGTCATCAACATTGTCCAAAGCAAGGTCCGTGATGCCTGCGTTCGACAACCGGATGACGGTTACGAAGTTCCTCGGCTCTAGGCGCAATCGCGAGGCTTCCCGCCTTCACCCGCCCGTTCAGTGCCCGCCGAGGGAAAGGCGCACGTCCCGGGGACTGTTGAGAATTTCCAGGAGGCTCGTGGCGATGTGCCGTGCCTCGTCGTCCTTCAGGCGGAGCATGAAGGGCGGCAGCAATCCGGCCTGAAGCGCGACCACGGCCATTCCGTGCTCGTCCATGCCGACATCGATGGTCGGCGAGGTCACATCGACCATTTCCTCGGTGGTCTCGCCGCCTTCCTCGGTGCCTTCGCCGATCGCCGTGAGAAGCTGGCTCAGCGCCTTCACGAGCGAGCGCGCCGCCTGCGGGTCCATGACCACAGCGGTCGATTGGTCGCCCTTCTGGAACGCGAGCTGGATGTTGTCGCCCTCGAGCGTGACGGAAATACCTGCCATGTCGTCCTTGTCCTCCTCGCCAGATATGGGGTTGCAAGCCGGCGAGGGAAAGGCAAGGGCTTTCCGTTCGGTCCACAGCCTCGAATCCCAGGGGAGGGGGCGGGGGCATCCCGTCCCGGGACGCCCCCATCCGAGCGGATCAGGTGCGCGACGAACTGGTGGAGCGCCGGCGCGCGGTACCGGTGCCGGAACCGCCTGTCGCAGGCGTCGAGCGGCTCTCTTCGCCCGACAGCATGCTGCCGGCGATGCCGGCATCGGCGGCCTGCTGGATGCGCAGGTTGTTCTGCACGTGTGTGACGCCGGAGACGCTTTCGGCGAGGTCCTCCGCATGGCGCTTCTCGAACCGGCTGTTGACGGTGCCCGTCAGGGTCACTTCCCGGTTGGAGACGGACACCTCGACCTCGGACGCGTCGAGATGCGGATCGTCCGTGAGGCGGTCGTTCACGTCCTCCCGGATGCGTTCGTCGGAGCGCTGGTAGCCGCGCGGACCGCGTCCGCGATGGGACTCGGCGCGGCGCATGTCCGTGTCCCGGCGCCGGTCGGCATCGTCGTCGCCGAACCAGGACCTGACCTCGTCGCCGGCCCGTTCGAAGAACCCGCGATCCTCGTTGTAATCTCGGGAGCCGCGGCCGAAATAGCCCGTGTCCGAGCGGTCTCCTTCGCGGCGGTAGGAGGAGCCGTAACCTGGATTCTCCCGGCCCCGATCCTGTCCGAAAACCCTGTCGTAGGAGCGACGGTCGGACCTGGTGTCCTCGCCCATGACCTCGCGCCAGTCGAGGGCCGAGCCGCCCGTTCCGTAGCCGGCGGAATCGCCGAAATCCCGTTCGCGTCCCGGTTCGTCGTCGCGCCGCCCGCCCCCGTAGCCCGACCTGTCGTTGCCGAAGCCGCGCCGGGCGATGTAGCCGTCGTCCTCGCTGGCGCTGCCGTACCCGGCATAGCGGCCGCGGGAGGCCTGCTCCTCATTCCTGTCGCGCCAGCCGGTATCCCGATCGCGATAACGGTCCCGCTCATAACGATAACGATCGTTGGCCATGAAATCGCTCCTCGATGTTCTGGTAGGGGAGGCGGCCATCGCCTTCGGATGCCGCCCTGGACCAACGGAGGCGCAAGGACCGGGGTTCCTAAACGCTGCGCGCCGCCCGGTGCCATGCGCGCTTTTTTGACGGCCGCGCTTGAACGCCTGCCGGGCCAAGGCATTGAACGGGAGCGGCGACGATCGCGGGCCGCTCGCATCCGGTTGAGGATCCATGACACAGAGCATTTCGGGCTTGAGCGAGGCCGCGCTGGCCGTCTTCGCTTTCGCGGCGTACCACCAGCTGGCGAGCGGCCAGGCCGTGAGGAGCGTGGTCCAGCGCGACGGCGTCGGTCACAAGGCGAGCGACGCGGCGGTCGCCGAGCTTCGCGACCGCGGTCTGATCGAGGCGGACGGCGAGGAAATCCGCTTCACGCAAGGGGGCGAAGAGGCCCTCCAGGCGGTGATTTCAAGCATCAGGAATGCTTGAGGTACTCAATGAGGCGTAAGGCCGATGCCTTGCCTTTTAAGCCTCCGTCCCCTACTTAAAACGCATCGACATTTGGCCGGACGACTGGGCTACTTCGCTTTGGCACTGCCGGGCGCACGTTGCTTCTCTCTACCAATATCGACTAACGGGCGGACGCCGCCCACGTGCAAACGACAGTGAAAGGAATTCCCATGGAAACGGGAACCGTGAAGTGGTACAATGAAACCAAGGGCTACGGTTTCATCCAGCCGGACAACGGCGGCAAGGACGTGTTCGTCCATGCGACCGCTCTCGAGCGGGCTGGCATGCGTGGCCTGCGCGAGGGTCAGAAGCTCTCCTACGAGCTCCAGACCGACCAGCGCACCGGTCGCACCTCTGCAGTGAATCTGCAGAACGCGTAAGGTTCAATGCTCGGGGGCGCGCCTGTCGCGCCCTCTTGCATGTCGCCGTTCCGGTCAAGGGGCGGCTTTTTTTATTACACGACGAAAGGCTTTGCATGGCAAAGGAAGAGCTCATCACGTTCGAAGGACTTGTGACCGAAATTCTGCCCGACGCGCGCTATCGCGTGCAGCTCGACAACGGGCACGAGGTCATTGCCTACACGGCCGGCAAGATGAAGAAGAACCGCATCAAGACCCTGGCCGGCGACCGCGTGACGGTGGAAATGTCCCCGTACGATCTCGAGAAGGGACGCCTCATCTTCCGCCACAAGGATTCTGGCGCTCCGACCGGTCCCCGTCCGCCGCAGCGTGGCGGTCAGCAGTTCCGGCGTCGCTAAAGGACACGGCCTTTCTCAGGCGACCGCCTGCACCACGGAGAGGGTGACGCGGTCGGGGCCGATGTCCTCTTCCATGTCGGTGAAGTGCATCAGCTCGGCGAGCCGGTTCCGGGCACGGTTGACCCGGCTCTTGATGGTTCCCACGGCGCAGCCGCAGATCTCCGCGGCCTGCTCGTAGGAGAAGCCCGACGCTCCCACCAGAAGCAGCGCCTCGCGCTGGTCGTGCGGCAGCCGGGCCAAGGCCTTCTGCAGATCCTCGAAATCGAGATGCGGCATCTGATCCGGCTGAACGGAGAGGGTGGCGGCGTATTTCCCGTCCGCATCCTCCACCTCGCGGCGGCGCTTGCGGTATTCGGAATGGAACAGGTTGCGCAGGATGGTGAAGAGCCAGGCCTGCATGTTCGTGCCGGGCTGGAAGCGGTGGATGTTGGAGATCGCGCGCATGAGCGTCTCCTGCACGAGGTCGTCTGCGCGATCGACGTTGTTGGTGAGGGAGATCGCGAAAGCGCGAAGGTTCGGCGTCGCCTTGAGTATGGAATCCCGAAGGGTGACGTCGATGCTCATGACTGCTTCTTCTCCGGCTGCCCTTGATCCAAGCGATTGATGATCTCGATGAAGCGGTCGGGTACCGGCTGCTCGCCGAGCGCGAGCGATTCATAGAACTGACGCAGCCGCTGTCCGAGCTGGGCCTGGACGGAGCGGGTGAGCGCAGGGGACTTTTCGAGGCCCGGGACGGGATCGGGATCGAGGTGGGGCATATTCTTGGGACTCTTACTCGCCATTGGGTCATCCTGATCCATTCGGGGGAACGACCTTGTCTCAGGGTCGCACTCACGGCGGCACCCAATCGCCGCAGGAACAACGTTCGGCGCTGAGCGATGTTCCCGCGGGCGCGGGGCCGCGCGCGGGAACTTAATCCTTACCGCCAAGTTTCTCCGGGCAGGCAACCTTGTCACGGAATGGGCCCGCATCCGTCGCCCCGCAAGTGCGGCATTCTGCGGGTGTCCGGCCGCTTTCCGTGCCCTGAAACGGATACTCACATGGCAGTCAGCACTCTTCTCCTCATCATCGTCATCGTGCTCCTCATCGGCGCCGCTCCGGCCTGGCCCTACAGCCGCGGATGGGGCTATGGGCCCAGCGGCGTGCTCGGAGTCATCCTGCTCGTTCTCATCGTCCTGATGCTGCTGGGGCGGCTGTGACACGAGGGCGGCTGCAGGCAGGCGGGAAGCGCCGGTCCGCCTGCGGCCGCCCGTTAAGCTTACCCTGTTCAGATCCGAGTCATCAAACCCTGCCCATGCTAGGATTTCGCATGCGGACACTCCGCATGTCCTCCTGCCCATCCGGGCAATTTCTCAGAGTTGAACATGGCGAAGATCAATGGGGCCCGCGGGCATGACCTGCTCCGCGGCGGCAAGGCGAAGGACGTTCTCAAGGGGTATGGCGGCAACGACCGCCTGTATGGCGGCGACGGAGACAACGTTCTCGACGGCGGCGTCGGCAACGATCGTCTCTTCGGCGGCTCGGGCAACGAGAATCTGATCGGCGGAAGCGGCAATGACCGCATCTCGGCCGGGCTGGGTGACGACGTGCTCGACGGCGGCACCGGCAACGACCGCCTGGACGGCGGCATCGGCAACGACATCCTCGACGGCGGCGCGGGGATCGACAAGCTCTTCGGCGGCGCGGACGACGACGTTCTCAACGGCGGCGCCGGCCGGGACTTCCTCTCCGGCGGCAAGGGTGCGGACACGTTCGTCTTCGACGCCAAGTTCGGTGTCGACCGCATCACCGATTTCACCCAGGGCGAGGACAAGATCGACCTCACGAGCCTCGGCGTGGCGGCTTTCGAGGACCTGACGATCACCTACCGCGGCAAGACGGCCACCATCGTCACGGACGAGGGAACCATCGTCCTGCAGAAGTTCTCCGGCCAGTTGGGCTCGGACGACTTCCTCCTTTGAGCAGGCGGTCGGAACCGTTCCGGTCGAGCCGGGAACCAGGAGGGCGGCCTTGCGGGCCGCCCTTTTTCGAGCGCCGTGCGCCTCGCCCAAGGGGATGGAGGCATGATCATCCCTCGGGATGAGCAGCGCGGCGGCGGAACGTGGGAAAACCGGGTGCCGGACAAAAAGAAAGCGCCCGGAGGGCGCTCTTGGAGGTTTTCGGCCATGGGGGCAGAAAAGGCCGAAGTTGCAAGGATAACGCTGGCGAAGGGTCATTGTTCCCCCACGACCGAAAATTTTAAATTTTTATTTGAAACATTATCACTTGGCCTTACGGCACCAAATCAGATACGGAAGGGGTATCCCATGGGGCAGAAATGGGCCAGAGGGTCGCGAACACGGTCATTCTCAAAGACCGGGCGCGGCCCTTTTCATTGAGGCTCCCCGGCGGACCGGTCTCTTTTGCCGCCAAGGTCCCGCCGCTACCGAATGGGTAGGGACATCTCAGTCTTCGGGGTAGGAGCCGGTGCGGAAGCGGTCAAAAAGAAAGCGCCCGTCGAAGGGCGCTTTGAGTTGTTCGGCCTGTAGGGGCAGAAGGGCCGAAGTGCCCATCAACGCTACCGGCGCCGGATGGTTCCAAATTTTTTCAAAAAAGTTGTACCCCCTCCCTGAATCGGGACTGTCGCTAGGTTACTACGTTGCCTAAAAAAGAGTTGCTCACGGGGGCAGAGTGAGCACGAGGTCGCGCACACGGTCACGCATTTTAAGACCGGGCGCGACCTTTTTTCATGGGCCAAAGCCCGCCCGCGGCCGGGCAGGGACCCGGAATCCGGTTGTTCCTCCCATGACCCCATGCAATCCTGACGTAACGGCACTTGAAAGAAGCCGGAGACGAACGGGGGCAGGGGATGCGGAGAGTTCTGGCGGCGTTTCTCGCCGCGTGCGGCCTGGCGGCGCCGGTGGGCGCGCAGGCCGATATCATTCTCGACAAGGTGGTGATCTTCAGCCGGCACGGGGTGCGCCCGCCGACGGACCAGAAGGCGCTCGATCCGCTCTCGGTCGATCCCTGGCCGACCTGGCCCGTGCCGGACGGCGACCTGACGCCCCACGGGGCCACGGCGGCCATCCTGATGGGTCTGCATTACCGGACCCTCTACGCCGGCCCCGGCTTCCTCGAGCCCGGCACCTGCCCGGCGCCGGGCGACCTCTTCGCTTGGGCTGACAAGGCCGAGCGGACGAAGGCGACGGCGAATGCCATCCTGTCGGGCATCTTCCCCGGCTGCGGCCTCCAGGCCGGGTTCGACCCGAAGGCCGCGGATGCCCTGTTCCATCCTGTCGCGGCCGGCGTGGCGCCCCTCGACGAGGAGGTGGCGAAGGCGGGCGTGCTGGAGGCCATGGGCGGCAGCCTGCAGGCGGCCAAGACGCGCTACGCGGCGGATTTCGCCAGCCTCGCCCAGGTGCTGCACGGCCCCGACCGAGAGACCTGCGCCAAGGAGGGGCTCGGCAAGGTCTGCAAGCTCATCGACCTGCCCTGGGGCATCGACACCGACAAGAGCAAGGGCCGCGATCTCAGCCTCAAGGGCCCGCTCCAGATGGCCTCCACCGTGGCGGAGGTGATCCGGCTCGAATATTCCGGCGGCTTGCCC
Organism: Microvirga sp. GCM10011540; assembly: GCF_042650665.1. Classification (NCBI taxonomy): domain Bacteria; kingdom Pseudomonadati; phylum Pseudomonadota; class Alphaproteobacteria; order Hyphomicrobiales; family Methylobacteriaceae; genus Microvirga; species Microvirga sp. GCM10011540. The sequence goes on from NZ_JBHSBQ010000024.1 coordinate 205,298, forward strand.
GAGGCGCAGGTCGGCTGGGGCCGGGTGAAGAATGCCGGGGACGTGAAGACGCTGCTGTCCCTGCACAAGGCGCAGTACGACGTGACCCTGCGCACGCCCTACATCGCCAAGCGCAACGCATCGCAGCTCCTCCACCAGATCGCCGTGGCGCTCCAGCAGGGCACCGACCTGCCGGGCGCGACCGAGGCCGGGCCGCCCCCGTCGAAGCTCCTGCTGCTCGTCGGCCACGACACCAACATCGCCACCATGCAGGCGACGCTGGGCGTGAGCTGGACCCTGAGCGGCTATCCGGAGAACGACACGCCGCCCGCGGGCGCGCTCATCTTCGAGCGCCTGCGCGACACGCAGACCGGCGACCGCTACGTCCGTCTCGTCTACACGGCGCAGACCATGGACCAGATCCGCAGGCTCACGCCGCCGAGCACGGGCGCCATGCCCGAGCGGGCCGTGCTGGCGCTTCCCGGCTGCGCGCCCGCGCCGGTGCCGGAAACCTGCCGCCTGTCGGATTTCGTGCAGACCGTGCAAAGCCGCATCGACCCCACGGCCCTGGCGCCGGTCTCCTGGCGGTGAAGGACGTCACGCTCCGGAACGCTCACCCGCCACGCCCAGGGCAAGGCTCCCGGCTATTCAGGGCCTCGTAGACCCTGAGCCAGAACCGCACGGCCTGCCGGTTCAGGTCCCGCTCCGACAGGAACGCCCGCAGCAGCACCTCGGCCCCGGCCCCGTCGCCATAGCAATCCGCCATGACCCGCGTGGCCTCGGCCGGATCGAGCCTCTGCCAGAGACGGGCTTCGCGGGAGCGTTTCCAGGAGTGTGGCATGGGATATCTGCGCATCGGTTCAGCAAAGATAATCTCCTATAATAGGAGGAATCAACCACTTTGGGGAATTTCCCAAAAAGGGATATTTCGCTGCCGCCTTCATTGGGGCGGACATGAAATCCATTCACACAACCCGGCAGGAGAGGCTCTGTATGCTTCTCCGTCATGCCCGCAAGAAGGCGGGTCTAACCCAGGAAGAGCTGAACCAGCGCCTTGGGAAGTACAAGACGTTCGTGAGCAAGTACGAGAGCGGGGAAAGACGGCTCGATATCATGGAGTTCATAGATATCGCCGAGGCTCTCGATCTCGATCCCGCATCCGTTCTGAAGGCCGTGATGTCGGGCGAGACTTAGCCAAGCTCGCTCTCTCCCGGCAGGGCAACCGATGCAGAAATCCATCTATACGCAGCAGCACCAGCGTCTCTGCGAGCTTCTGATAGAGGCGCGCAAGAAAGCGAGCCTCACGCAGGTAGAAGTGGCTGAACGGCTAGGAAAGCCGCAGTCGTTCGTCGCAAAATACGAGGGCGGCGAGCGTCGCCTCGACGTTGTCGAGTTCGTGGCGGTTGCGAGGGCATTAGGAGCCGATCCGGCGTCTCTACTGCTGGCTTTCGCGGGATAGAACCCATCTGCCGATCCGCTCCCGGCGGATGCCGTCAGCGACCGCCCTGATCCGCGTCAGCCTTCACGGGCCCGAGGCAGCGGTGGAAACCCTGCTTCATAGATGTTATAGCGGGGCAAAACCCAAAGGGCTTCGCTTGCTCACGCGCTTTACCACGCTCAACCCTGTGCCTCGGGAGGTCGCCGTCCTGTCCGCGTTCGCGGCGGTGCTGCTGGCGATGCTCGTGCGCTATGTGCTCGATCCGCTTCTGGGGGATGAGCTGCCCTTCATCACCCTCTATCCGGCCGTCCTGGTGACGGCGATTCTGGCCGGGGGAGAGGCCGGAGTCGCGACCCTGGTGCTGGGAAGCCTGGCGACGTTCGCCTGCCTCACGATCACGCAGAGGCCGGCGCCGTTCGGCCCGCAGACCTTCACGGGGCTCGCGATCTATCTCTTCGGCCGCGGCGCGGCTCGAAGTGGCGCAGGAGAGGCTGGTGGCGGCCCTGGAGGCCTCGGGTGCGGGAACCTGGCGTTGGGACTTCCGCGCCAACGAGGTCGATTGGGACATGGCCCTGGTGCGCCTCTTCAACCTCGATGCCGCGAGCGCACCGCGCAAGCGCGGGGATTTCCGGCGCTACGTCCATCCCGACGATCAGGAGCAGATCAACCGCGCCATGGAAGAGGCCATGGAGAGCGGCGGCACGGCGGATTACGAGTTTCGCGCCGTCCTGCCGGATGGCTCCCAGCGCTGGATGTATACCCGCAGCCGTCTCCTGCGCGATGCCAGGGGCGGGCCGTCCCTGATGGTCGGCGCCTGCCTCGACATCACCGAGCGCAAGCGCGCCCAGGAGCGGCAGGCCCTGCTGGTGCAGGAGCTGAACCACCGGGTGAAGAACACCCTTTCGGTGGTGCAGTCGCTGGCCCTGCACACCCGGCGCGGCAGCAAGGACCTCGACACCTTCCAGGAGGCGTTCGAGTCGCGCCTGATGGCGCTCTCGGCCACGCACAACATCCTCACCCAGGAGCTGTGGGAAAGCGCCTCCCTCAAGGACATCCTCGACGCCGAGATGATCCCCTATGGCGGGCTCGACAACGGCCGCGTGAACGTCTCCGGCGAACCGGTGCGGCTCAAGCCCCAGCAGGCCCTGGGCTTCGGCCTGGCGCTGCACGAACTCGCCACCAACGCGGCGAAATACGGCGCGCTCTCCGTGCCGCATGGCCGCCTCGACATCTCCTGGCGCGCGGAGGCCGACGCCTCGGGACAGACGCGGCTCGCGGTCGATTGGGTGGAGCAGGGCGGCCCCGCCGTCGAGGAGCCCAAACGCCTCGGCTTCGGCTCACGCGGATGGCACCGACCTGCTCTCCTCCCCCTTGTGGGGAGGAGGTGGAGGAGGGGGTGTGGGCGCCATCCTGGTTCCAGTCCTGCGCCGGCACCCCCACCCTGGCCCTCCCCACAAGGGGGAGGGAAAGGGCGTTGCGCCATTGCAGCCAGATCCACGACGGTCGCAACCAAACTCCACCCTCATTCTGAGGAGCCGCGACAGCGGCGTCTCAAAGGAGGTTCCAGTGCATTCCGGAGACGCCCTCGTCCTTCGAGACGGACCTGACGGTCCTCCTCAGGATGAGAGCTGGGGATGCGTCTGTGAACAGCGACGACCGGAACGCCACCGAACCCTTCCGAACAGCGGGACGCGACCTGCGCCCCATCCGGAGACGGCTTGACCTCTCGCCCGGATCTCACGGCCCGACCTCTCCTCCAGGCAGAGGCAAGGGCCGGATCCTTATACGCGGTTCGGCTCCGGCGCCTGTCAGCGCCCCTTGCGACCCTTGTATTTGGGCTTCTGCCCGCCATGCCCCTGCGTGGAACGCGGCAGCGGGCGCTCGCGGAAGTTCAGGGGCACCTCCCGGTCCGTGCCGGGGCCCATCTCGTCGAGGCCGGGCTTGCGGATGCGCGTGCCCTCGTCGGAACGGCCCTGTCCCAATGGGCCGTAGGCGTCCGAGTCCTCGTCGCCGGCGCTCGCGCCCTCGGGCGAAGGCGGCAGCCCCTTCGGCGGCAGGTTGGCATTGCGGCCGTATTTGCGCGAGCCGCCATAGCGGCCCGCATCGCGTTCGACATCGCTCTGTCGCGCCAGCGGATCGTCGCTGACGGCGAGTTCCGTCGCCTGAAGCCGCTTGAGCTCGTCGCGCAGGCGCGCGGCCTCCTCGAACTCCAGATTGGCGGCGGCCTCGCGCATGCGCTTTTCCATGTCGGCGATGACGGCCTTGAGGTTGTGGCCCACAGTCTTCTCGGCGAGGCCCGTATCCACGGAAACGTGGTCGCGTTCGTAGACGCTCTCCAGGATGTCCGCGATGTTGCGCTTCACGCTCTGCGGCGTGATGCCGTGCTCCGCGTTGTAGGCGAGCTGCTTCTCGCGGCGGCGGTTGGTCTCGGCGATGGCACGCTCCATGGAGCCGGTGATCTTGTCGGCGTAGAGGATCGCCTTGCCTTCCACGTTACGCGCCGCGCGGCCGATGGTCTGCACCAGCGACGTCTCGGAGCGCAGGAAGCCTTCCTTGTCGGCGTCGAGAATGGCCACGAGGGCGCATTCCGGAATGTCGAGGCCCTCGCGCAGCAGGTTGATGCCGATGAGCACGTCAAAGGCGCCCAGGCGAAGGTCGCGGATGATCTCGATGCGCTCCAGCGTGTCGATGTCCGAGTGCATGTAGCGCACGCGGATGCCGTTCTCGTGCATGTATTCTGTGAGGTCCTCGGCCATGCGCTTGGTGAGCGTGGTGACGAGTGCGCGGTATCCGTTCGCGGCGAGTTCCTTCACCTCGTGCACGAGATCGTCCACCTGGCTGCGTGCGGGCCTGATCTCCACCACCGGATCGACGAGGCCTGTGGGGCGGATGACCTGCTCGACGAACACGCCGCCGGTCTGCTCCATCTCCCACTTCGCAGGCGTCGCCGAGACGTGGATCGATTGCGGGCGCATGGCGTCCCATTCCTCGAACCGGAGCGGCCGGTTGTCGAGGCAGGACGGCAGGCGGAAGCCGTATTCGGCCAGCGTCGCCTTGCGCCGGAAGTCGCCGCGATACATGCCGCCGATCTGCGGCACGGTCACGTGGCTCTCGTCCGTGAAGATGAGGGCGTTGTCGGGCAGATATTCGAACAGGGTCGGCGGCGGCTCGCCGGGCTTGCGGCCGGTGAGATAGCGCGAATAGTTCTCGATGCCGTTGCACACGCCGGTGGCCTCGATCATCTCGAGGTCGAACTGCGTGCGCTGCTCCAGGCGCTGCGCTTCGAGCAGGCGCCCCATGCGGGTCAGTTCCTGCAGGCGGTGCTGCAGCTCTTCCTGGATGCCCTTCACGGCCTGCTGCAGGGTCGGGCGCGGCGTCACGTAGTGCGAGTTGGCGTAGATCTTCACGAAGGAAAGATCGTTGGTCTTCTTGCCCGTGAGCGGATCGAACTCGACGATGGATTCGATCTCGTCGCCGAAGAGGCCGATGCGCCAGGCACGGTCCTCCAAGTGGGCGGGAAAGAGTTCGATCACGTCGCCGCGCACCCGGAAGGTGCCGCGGGCGAAATCGTTCTGGATGCGCTTGTACTGCAGGGCCACGAGGTCGGCGATGAGCTGGCGCTGCTCGATGCGCTCGCCCACCTTCACCGAGAAGGTCATGGCCGTATAGGTCTCGACCGAGCCGATACCGTAGATGCACGACACGGAGGCCACAATGATCACGTCGTCGCGCTCCAGAAGCGCGCGGGTCGCGGAGTGGCGCATCCGGTCGATCTGCTCGTTGATGGAGCTTTCCTTCTCGATGAAGGTGTCCGAACGCGGCACATAGGCCTCGGGCTGGTAATAGTCGTAATACGAGACGAAATATTCCACCGCGTTGTCGGGGAAGAACGACTTGAACTCCCCGTAGAGCTGCGCGGCCAGGGTCTTGTTCGGCGCCAGGATCAGGGCAGGGCGCTGCGTCTCCTCGATCACCTTGGCCATGGTGAAGGTCTTGCCGGAGCCGGTCACGCCCAGCAGCACCTGGTCGCGCTCGCTGCGGCGCACCCCGTCCACCAGTTCGCGGATCGCCTGCGGCTGGTCGCCGGCGGGCGTGAAGTCGGATTTGATCCTGAACGGAATGCCGCCTTCCGACTTCTCGGGGCGCGGCGGGCGGTGCGGAACCCAGGGCTTGCCGTGCTTGAAGCGCGGATCGCCTTCGGTGAGCAGCTTGGTCAGCGCATCCACCGTGGCGGAGACCCCGCCCGTGCCCAGCGGCCCGGTATCGCCCAGCTCCTCGGGCGCATCCGGCCCGTCGTCCGGGCCCTTGAGGCCGAGCCTTTTCGCCAGCGCCGGGTCCACATCCGTGACGTCGCCGTGGATGAAGGTTTCCTGCGCGCGCTCGGCAAAACCTTCCGCCGCCTCCCGCTCCCGGTTGACCGCCGGGTTGAGGAGATCGGCCAGATAGGTATCCAGCGGCTTCAGGTCGGGCTTGGACGCCTTCCCGGTGGAAAGCTTGGGCTTTTTCGGTGATTTGGCCATAGAACGAATATGGTACAAAGTGGCCCGGATGGGAAGGGTGGGACGCTGTCTCACCCACCGTCATCGGACCGTCATGGGATTGCCGCATCACAGCCCCGCTCACCTTGACCATATCGCGGGGATATCATGCACCGTTCTCTCGCCGCCGGCTCGCTCGCCGCCGTCCTCCTGTCCGCCACAGCCCTCAACGCCTCGGCGGCGGAGTATTTCGACCGCATCGCCAGCTTCCCCATCACCGCCAACCTGCCGGCGGATGCCGACCAGAAGGGCGAGACCGTGGCCGAGATCATCTCGGCGAGCGAGGACGGCAAGCTCCTGGTCTACACGGACAGCCCGCGCAAGGCGCTCGGCTTCATCGACATCACTGACCCGGCGCAGCCGAAGGCCGGCGGCATGCTGGCGCTCGGCGGCGAGCCGACCTCGGTGAAGGTGGTGGGCGGCCGGGCCTTCGTGGCGGTCAACACGTCCGAGAGCTACACCAAGCCCAGCGGAAAGCTCCTCCTGGTCGATCTCGCAGGCCGCTCGGTCGTTGCCGAATGCGCGCTGCCGGGCCAGCCGGATTCGGTGGCCGCCCATGCGGGCGTTCTCGCCATCGCGATCGAGAACGAGCGCGACGAGGATCTCAACGACGGCGCCCTGCCGCAGCTCCCGGCCGGTTCCCTGGTGGTGGCCCCGCTCCAGGGCGACAGGCTGGATTGCGCGAGCCTGAAGACCGTGGATCTGACCGGTCTCGCCGCGGTCGCCGGGGACGATCCGGAACCCGAATACGTCGACGTCTCGGACGAGGGCAAGGTCGTCGTGACCCTGCAGGAGAACAACCACATCGCCATCGTGGACGGTAGGACCGGAAAGGTGGAGGCGCATTTCTCCGCCGGCACGGCAGACCTCAAGAACATCGACACGAAGAAGGACGGGAAGATCGAGCTCACCGGCTCGGCCGAGAAGGTCGCGCGCGAGCCCGACGCGGTGCACTGGATCGACAACAACCGCTTCGTCACCGCCAACGAGGGCGACTGGAAGGGCGGCTCGCGCGGCTTCACCATCTTCAACAAGGACGGCTCCGTCGCCTATGAATCCGGTGCCAGCCTGGAGCACGAGGTCGTGGCGCTCGGCCACTATCCCGACAAGCGCAACAAGAAGGGCATCGAAATCGAGGGCGTCGAGGTCGGCACCTTCGGCAAGGACCGCCTGATCTTCGTAGGCTCCGAGCGCGCCTCGGTCGTGGCGGTGTATCGCGACGCGGGCGCGGCGCCCGAACTCGTCCAGGTGCTGCCGACCGGCATGGGACCGGAAGGCCTGCTCGCCCTTCCGAGCCGCAACCTGTTCGTCGCCACCAGTGAAGCCGATCTCCACGGCGAGGGCGGCGCGGCTCCCCATGTCATGATCTACCAGCGCGCGGAGCGCCCGGCGCCGGCCTATCCGACGATCCGCTCGACCAAGGACAAGAACGGCCTTCCCATCGCCTGGGGCGCTCTTTCCGGCCTCGCGGCCGACAAGGCGCAACCCGGCAGGCTCTATGCCGTGACGGACAGCGTCTACGGCGCCGCCCCGCGCATCCTCACCATCGACGCCGCCACCAAGCCCGCCACCATCCAGGCCGAGACGCTGGTGACCCGCAACGGCGCCGCCGCCGAGAAGCTCGACCTCGAAGGCATCGCAACGGCGTCGGACGGCGGCTTCTGGCTCGCTTCCGAAGGAAACCCGAAGAAGGAGATGCGCAACCTTCTCGTGAAGGTCGATGCCAAGGGCGCGATCCAGGAAGAGGTCACGCTTCCGGCAGGCCTCGAGGAGGGCGCGCAGAACTACGGCTTCGAGGGCGTGACCGTGACCGGCTCCGGCGCCGACGAGACCGTCTGGCTCGCCGTGCAGCGCGAATGGGCCGACGACGGCAAGGGCATGGTGAAGCTCCTCGCCTACAAGCCCGCGGACAAGAGCTGGAGCGCGGTGCGCTACCCGCTCGACAAGACCGATGCCGGATGGATCGGGCTGTCCGAGATCACCGCCGCCGGCGACCGCGTCATCATCATCGAGCGCGACAACCAGATTGCGGCGAACGCCAAGGTGAAGAAGCTCTACGCCGTCTCCATGGCCGACATGAAGCCCGTGGCGCTCGGCGGCGAACTGCCCGTGGTCAAGAAGACGGAGCTGCGCGACCTCCTGCCCGATCTCAAGGCGCCGAAGGGCTACGTGCTCGACAAGGTGGAGGGCTTCACCATCGACGCGGCGGGCAACGCCTACGCCGTCACCGACAACGACGGCGTCGACGATTCCTCCGGCGAAACGCTCTTCCTCAACCTCGGCAAGCTCTGAATTTTACGCAGAGCAAAAAGGGAAGGGGCCGCGGATGCGGCCCTTTTCTTGTTTTGAAGTCTGCTGCGTAGACCGGAAATTGAACTATCCGTTGAGCTTCGAAAGCATCTGCGTTCTCATATCCTTCCCCTCGACGGCTTCCTCCACCATCAGGAAGAGGCTTTTCCCTCCGCTCAGCTTCTCCCAAAGTTGTCCGACCGTGCGCTTCTCGTTCGTGTTCCTGTTGCCCTCGTCGGCAAGATGAGCGCCCTTGTACTCGACCACGAAGAGGCGGCCGTCCTCAAGCAGGGCCACGAAGTCCGGGTAGAACTTGCCGGAGGCGAGGGGCAGCCAGAAGGCGTTCGGATGCTGGCTTACATTCCTGACCCAGTATCTCACCGCGGACAGACTATCCAGAGCCTGCGCGCACCGTAGCTCCTCGCCCTGCTCGGAGCCGTCGAAGGCAGGCACCTGATCGGAGCCGAGGAAGTGCTTGTTGGGACGCCAATGCCCTCGATAGAGCCGTTGATCGCCGAACATGCCGTCCCGGAAGACGAAGCCATGGTCGAAGGTGATGCTGGCCTTTGCCTCCGTTGCGAACAGGTAGTGCTTGTAGGCCTTCGCCTGCTCGGCCTTTCGGACGTCGGCGATCATCGATTTGAGCGTGCTCGCGAGAAGGAACTTGGCCCGCATCAGATGCGAGATGGGAAGCTTTCGAACACTCGTCAGATATCCGACGCAGTCGCGCACCCAGCGCAGAAGCTCGGACGGGTGGATATCCTGCTCGTGCAATCGGCGTTCGAGCCAGATGGCGAGGTTCTCCGGTGTCCAGCCCTCGACCTCGATGTTCAAGGAGAGTTGCCTGCCCTCCTCGGCGTTTCGCAGCTTCACATCGCCGTCCACGACGTCGATCTCGAAGCCGTGGGCTGCGTCGGGAATGGAAAAAACCCTCTCGTCAGGCCGGGCCGGATGGTCGAGGAGCGACCATTTGTGATGCTCCATGAGCGTTTCGGTCTCGGCAAAGACCAGCTCGCCCTGGATTTCGCTGACGAGACGTGGGACCGTGAACGTCTCGCCGCGCTCGGCAGACGAGAGAAGCGGCACGATCTCAGCGTGATAAGCCCGTGCGGCTTCCGTGAAGCCGATGCGCTCGGAAGAGGGCACCGCTTCCGCGAGGATCTGCTCCACATCCGGTGCAATTCGTCCGGTTACGGCAATCTCGACCCGTCCATCTCCGATCTCGCTCACGGTCACGCCGCGGATCGAGGCATCCCGGACGGCGGCGTAGAGTGCAGGGGAGGCCGGGACGCTGTAGCGGAAGGTGGGCTTCGGCCGCTCGCGGGGTGCGAAGAGCCCGGTCTCGTCGAAGTGCCCTTGTGCGGCCTCGATCATCTCCGGCGCTTCGTCCTCCTTGAAGCCCATGTCCGTGAGCTTGTCGACGAGGGCGTGCGCGGCAGCGGCGAAGCTCGTCTCCGAGACATGCGCATAGGCCTTGTTCAGTTCCGGCACCCTTCGGCGCTGCGCATAGGGCATTCGCAGCACGCGGCCCAGGAGTTGCTCCACGTCGATGGCGCTCTGGATGCGTGAGACGGAGCAGAACACATAGGCGAAGGAGCAGTCCCAGCCCTCCTTCAGGGCCTCGACCGTGATCACGTATTCGATTGGGCATTGCGGATCGAACAGGTCGAGGCCGTCGAGCTCGCGCTGGTCGCCGGTGGCGATGGCGATGCGGTCCTCGGGAATGTGCTCGATCTCGACAAGGTGCTTCTTCAGCACCTCGACCGTGACCTCCCGATCCTTCGGCTGCGCCTGAAACAGCACGATGGGGCGAAGGTACTGGCTTTCGCCTCTGGCCGCTTCTTCAAGCTTCGCACGGGTCGCGATGGCGCCGTTCACCGCGCCCTGCCAGTCCTTGTGCTCGGCCAGGACGATCGGCAGCTTGATCATCTCCTCGTCCTTCAACTCCTGCGCCGTGACGCTGTGGAGGATGTTGGAGTTGAAGCGGGGCGTCGCCGTAAACTCGACGATGGCGCACGGGTTCACCCGGGTCTGCATGTCGCGCGTGAGGCCGGTGACGGCGTTGTGCGCCTCGTCCACGATCATCAGGGGGCGGTGGATGTGCAGCAGGTTCGCGAAGGAGAACTTCACGCCGCCGTTCTCCAGCCGCCCCAATCCCTGCAGGCGAGAAGAGACGCCCGAGAAATGCGGCTCCATGTCCTCATTATGGGCGTAGACCCTGCGCCCCTCGGTGTTGCTCACGCGAAGGGTCTGAATCGTGCCGACGACGATGCAGAGGTTGTCGCGGACGTCGTGCGGGCGGATCTGGGTGAAGTCCGCGATGTCGAACACGCGCACGCGCCCGTCAAAAGATTCGTCCAGCGCCTGTCGATAGGGATGACGCGGATTCTTCAGAGCGTCCGCCGTCTGCAGGCGGATGGTGTTCGACGGCACGAGCCAGAGGACGAGCGGAAAGTCCTTTTCGATCCAGGCGTCGCGCGCCACCGCGACCGCATGGGCGCCGAGGATCGTCTTGCCGCCGCCGGTCGGCAGGCGCAGGCAGACGTAAGGCGTGTCGGGCAGGGCTTCCAGGGCCTTGTAGGAGCCGAGATAGCGGCCGAGGCGCTTCGCCTGTTCTGATGCCTGCGTGATGGCATCGTAGGCGCGGGCCGGCCCTGCCACGCGGGCCGTCTCGAGAAAGTGGCGCAGGACGTCGAGCGTTTCGGCCTGATAGGTCTTGAGCTTCATGAAACCGGCCTCACCGCCGCGCCTTCACGTCGTAGGGCGTCTGCTTGAAGGTGATGTCCTCGCGCGCCAGCGTCGTCGGTCCGAGGCGGGACTGCTCGCCGTAGATCGTCAGCGGACCCGCGAAGGAGGGGGCCTTCCGGGCGACGGCGTCGCGGATGATGTCGAGTGTCGCGCGCGTCAGCACGTTGCCTCCATCGGGGCGCCTGTCGCCGAGGATGCCGTTGTAGAGCAGCGCATAGGCGCGCCCCTCGTGGAGCCCCAGGAACGGCGAGCGGCCCTTGCCCTTCCAGGGCGCGTTCGTCTCGCTGAACCACACATGCGCCGCCAGCGTCGGGAAGCGGATGTCGCCGCGCACATGCCCGTCCTCGTCGAAGACCGGCGGGCCGAGCCGGTAGAACCGGAAGCCGCCGCCGCCCTTCCAGCCGACGCTTTGCGAGATGCCGCCCTGCTCGCCCTCGATCACCTTGTTGAGGCGCGGCGCGCAATGGGTGACCGCATGGTCGCCCATCTCGATGCCGATATAGCGCCGCCCCATCTTGTGCGCGACGGCCGCCGTGGTGCCGGAGCCGAGGAAGGAGTCGAGGACAAGATCGCCGGGATTGGTGGCGATCTCTAGAATGCGATGTAGTATTCGCTCAGGCTTAGGTGTGCCAAACGCATTAGAGGCACCAAACAGCGCATTTATTTCCTTCTTAGACTCCTGGTTGTGGCCCACTTCCTTGTTCGTCCACCAAGTCCAAGCGCTTACGCCTTCGACTTCGCTCAAATAGGTTTTAACACGTGGGCGAGCCTTTCCATCCCGCCCAAACCACATGCGTCCTTCGGAGGATAAACGACGGAATTCGGGCTCTATCGTGCCCCAACATCTCCCTTCTGGAGGTTCATATATCGCGCCTCCCGGTGTATAGATTTTGTACATTTGATTGGGACGCCAGCCTTGAGCTGTAAAATCTGTAGATGCCCAAAGTCCCTTAGGGTCGTTGTCTGGGTTTTTATAATTGGATAATTGTTCCTCAGGTACTGGTAACTTGTTTAATGCGACTAGCCGAGAAACCTTGGCGAATACCAGAACATGATCATGTGCAGCTCCTAGCTGCAATCGAGCCTCAGGTGAGGTTCTTTTCTGCCAAACAACATTGGCAACGAAATTCTTCCGTCCGAACACCTCATCCATGATGACCTTGAGGTAATGCGCCTCGTTGTCGTCGATGGAGACCCAGATCGAGCCGTCCTCGGCCAGCAGGTCGCGCAGCAATTCGAGGCGCGGCCACATCATGGCGAGCCATTGGGTGTGTTCGAGATTGTCGTCGTAGTGCTGGAAGGCGGAGCGCGTGTTGTAGGGCGGGTCGATGTAGATGCACTTCACCTGACCGGCATAGAAGGGCAGCAGCGCCTTCAGGGCCTCCAGGTTGTCGCCCTGGATCAGCATGTTCGGAAAGTCGGGGTCGCCGTAGCTCAGCGACGGCTCTTCCTGCAGGAGGCGGTACGGCACGCGGCGGGTCGCGCGCGTGTCCTCCTCCCGCGTCAGCCAGTGCAGGATCGGCATGGCTCAGAGAGACCGGGCCGTGCCCGGAAGCAGGTGCCGGTCCGACGTCGGTGCGCTTGCAGCGTGTGCTCGTGGAATGGCGGGATGCATCGCGGGTTGTAATCCTGTTTCCCGCGTTTTCGTAACGATATAATGATTCGTCAAGATCGGGGCGGAGCAGAAATCTGGCTCATGCTCCGCTTCGCACGCCTTCCGTTGCGACGTTCGCGAACCGCCTAAGTTATGGATGTCGCTCCCGAGGGGGGATCATCCCCCGCTTCACCGCCCTCAGCGACACCGCCAGCGGAATCGGCACCGCGCCGTCGGGCAGGCGGTACATGCGGTCGCCGGTCGGGACCATGGAGGGGAACAGCTTGGAGGGCAGGGTCTCGTGTTCGCGCAGGTATTCCAGGGTCAGGCCCGCTTCCATCAGGCCGGTGAGGATGTCCGAGAGCGGGTGGATCCAGTTGTAGTCGGTGACCGGCTTCTCGAAGGCGTCGCCGGTATAGGACGTCGCGTCGGTGAAGGCGTCCGGCCTGTCCTTGGGCGTGCGCCAGCCATAGGTCGGGCGGATCACGCCGTCGCGCTCCTCCAGCACCAGGGCTGAGGGGTGGGAATCCGCGAAATAGAAGGTGCCCCCGGGCGCCAGCATGCCGGCGACGACCTGCGCCCAGGCGCGGATGTCCGGCAGCCAGCAGATGGTGCCCCAGCTGGTATAGACGATGTCGAAGCTGCCTTCGACCGCCCTGCGCGCATCGTAGACGTCCGCCTGCACGAAGGTCGCCGGCAGGTTCGCCTTGGCGGCGAGGTCGCGCGCTCCCTCGATGGCGACGGGGGAGAAGTCGAGTCCGGTGACGATGGCGCCGCGGCGGGCGAGGGAGAGGGTGTCCATGCCGAAATGGCACTGCAGGTGCAGGAGCCGCTTGCCGCGAACATCCCCGATTTCCGCAGCGTCAATCGGGAAGAGGGTGTCCTTGCCCGCAAGGAAGGCGTCCACATCGTAAAAGCCGGTGGCATCCCGCATGTGCAGCGCGGCGCGGGCGTTCCAGCTCGACAGGTTGGCCTGCTGCCAGGGCTCGTTCATGGGAGGACTCCAGCTGCGGTCGAGGCTGCGATGAAAATTGGCTGAGCCCGGAGCGGGCGGCGCGTTTCCGGCATGGACATATTCTCTTATAACCGTTACATAGTTTCAAGAAGGATCGTTTCTTGACGGCGTTCACGGCCATTCCGATAGCATGGCCTGAAAAGCTTTGCCGGACGGAACGGATCCTTGGGAAAGGCTCCTGCCGGACCGGCAGCATGGCCACGCAGCCCAGACTGGGATGAAATGATCGCACGGGTCCGTCTATGCTCACCGTCTATGACTGTCTCGTAAACCAGCACGATCTGCGTCTCGTCGTCGTGGCGGTGGTCGTGTGCGTCTTCGCGACCGCCACGACCTTCAATCTGCTCGCCCACGTGCGCCGGTCGAAGGGCCGGAGCCGCCAAGTCTGGCTCTTCATCGCGGCGGCCTCCAGCGGGTTCGGCATCTGGGCGACGCACTTCATCGCGATGCTCGCCTTCACGCCGGGACTGGAGACCGGCTACGACATCACGCTGACGGTGGCCTCTCTCGTAGCGGCAATCGCCGCCACAGGGCTCGGCATGGCCGTGGCGCTCGCATGGAATGGGCGGCGCCTGACGGGAACCGGGGGAGCTATCGTCGGCGGCGGCATCGCCGTCATGCACTATCTCGGCATGGCCGCCTTCGAGGTGCCGGGTCGCCTGGTCTGGGACGGGGCGCTCGTCTGGACGTCCGTCGCGAGCGGAATTGCGTTCGCCGGTCTGGCGCTCCGCGTCGGGTTGGGCGGCAGAGGATCGGCTCCCATATCCGCCGGCGCCGCGCTGCTGACGCTCGCCATCTGCAGTCATCACTTCATCGCCATGGGGGCGGTGGCGATCGTGCCGGATCCTGCCCTGGAAGTCCCGGCCTCGGCCCTGTCTCCGGCGTGGCTCGCCACGGCGGCCGGCATAGCGAGCATCGTGATCCTGTTCCTGAGCTTCGCGGCCCTCATCCTCGATCTCCGCGACCGGCGCCGCATCAAGCTGGAGAAGGAGCGGATGCGCAGCTTCGCCGATGCCGCCGTCGAAGGACTGCTCGTCTGCGACGGCGGAACCATCGTGTCCGCGAACGGCAGCTTCCTCGATCTGTCGGGCTTTCCGCTGGATGAGATCGTCGGCACGGAGCTGAGCGCCTATCTGCCTGCGCCGACCGTGATCGCGAGGCTCTTCGGCCAGCCCGACCAGAGCATCGAGACGGAGCTGCGCCAAAGCAGCGGCAAGGCCGTTCCGGTCGAACTGATCATGCGCAGGGTCACCTACGCGGACAAGCCGCACAACGTGATCGCCGTGCGCGGCCTGCGGGATCGCAAGCAGGCCGAAGCGCGCATCCATTTCCTCGCCCATCACGATCCGCTGACGGGCCTCGCCAACCGGTCCAGCTTCGACCAGCGCCTCGATCTGGAGATCGAAGCGCACCGAAAGGCGCAGCAGCGGCTGGCGGTGATCTGTCTCGACCTGGACCGCTTCAAGGACGTGAACGATCTTTTCGGACATTCAGCGGGCGACCGCCTCCTGCAGGATGCAGCTCTGAGGCTCTCGGCGGCTCTCTGCGAGGGGCAGCTGATCGCCCGACTCGGCGGCGACGAATTCGCCGTCATCGTGCCGGGCCTCGACAGTCCGGTTCAGGCAGGGCGTCTCGCCGAAGTGATGCTGGAAGCCCTCGGCGACCGCGAGGGCGACGGTCCCTTAAGCCTCGTCACGGCCAGCATCGGCATCGCCGTCTACCCGGACGACGCGCCCCATCGGGCCGGGCTTCTGTCCAATGCCGATGCGGCGCTCTACCGAGCCAAGAAAGAGGGGCGCGGCACCTACCGCTTCTTCGAAGCGGTCATGAGCGAGGAAGTGCGCGAAAGGCGGAGCATCGAGCAAGATCTTCGGCAGGCGCTGGACAAGGAAGAATTGGCGATCGTCTACCAGCCCCAGACGCATATCGTCACCAAGGACATCATGGGCTTCGAGGCGCTCCTGCGCTGGAAGCACCCGGTCCGCGGCGACGTCTCGCCGGCTACGTTCATCCTCATCGCCGAGGAGAGCGGCATCATTCTGAAGCTCGGCGAGTGGGTCTTGCGCACCGCCTGCGGGCAGGCGGCGGTATGGGACCGGCCGCTCAAAGTCGCGATCAACGTCTCCGCGCTCCAACTCAACAGTCCGAACTTCGTGGACCTCGTACAGGACGTGCTCAAGCAGGCGAGGCTCGATCCTGCTCGCCTGGAGCTGGAAATCACCGAATCCGTGCTGATCCGCGATCCGGAGCGCGCGCTCCACACGCTGACCGAGCTGAAGGGCATCGGCGTCTCCATCGCCATGGACGATTTCGGCACCGGCTATTCATCCCTGTCGAACCTGCGCAACTTTCCCTTTGACAAGATCAAGATCGACCGTTCGTTCGTGCGCGCGATCGACCGCAACATGCAGGCCGCCGCCATCGTGCGGGCGGTGCTGGGCCTCGGACGCGGGCTCGGGCTGCCGGTGATTGCGGAGGGCGTCGAAACGTCGGGCGAGCTCGCCTTCCTCAATGCCGAAGGCTGCAAGGAGGCACAGGGCTTCCTGTTCGGGAGACCTGCGCCCATCGAAGTGTTTCGCAACGTGACGCACAGCGAAGCCGTCGCCTGACGGAGGCGTCGGCGATTGTCTCGGCCTGAATGTCCGGGAAAATTCGAGGAGCCGGGATGCCCTTCAGCTCCTCGCGAATGCAATCGTCATGCGGTGAAAACGGTCGGTCCCCTCAGGTAGACGGCCGTGCGGTCTTCCTCTTCCTCGATCGCCACGGAAGGCACGGTTGCCGGCGCCTTTTGCGCTGCCCGTCCCACGATCGCTGGATCGGCCGAGCTTTCGGCGGCGGCAGGCTTGGCGAGACGATCGTCGACGGGCTTTCCGACGGCGCTCTCATCCGAGGGGGAGCTGGGTTGGCGGGGAGTCATGTGCGCCTCCTTGGGGCTTGCCCGGGAGTGTTGACGCGATCCTTGTCGCAATTGCGGCATCTTTGCTTGAACAGGGCCGCAACCGTTCACGTCCGCTCGATGAAGGTGCTGGTCGGCAGCAGGGCGCGCGAAGCATCACGGCGGCACCGCGCTCATGCGCCTGCTCCTGATCGGAGGAACCTGCCGGCTCAGACGCAGCTGCGTCCCATGGCGTTGAGGCCTTCGTCCCAGAGATCGGCAAGATTGGGGATGCCGATCAGCCAGTCGGCGGTCGAAAGGGAGCTCGCCCCCTCGCGTTCCCGCGCCAGGCGGACCGCCGCGCCCCATTCCTCGGGTTCCATGTCGCCGCGCCCGATATAGACCAGGGCGATCAGGTCGGCGCGCTCGTCGTCGTTGAGGCCTGCGATGACATCGCGGAACTCGTCCTCGGTCGCGTCGTCCGGCGCGGCGGTCAGGGAGTCGATGTTGCCGTCGTCGATGGGGTTCGAACCGGAAGCCGGGTCCGTGACACCCTCCTTCACGTCGATGGCTCTCGCCCGGAGAATGAGTTCGCAGACCTTGTCGAGCGCGATATCCATGGAAGTCCTCGTGGGAAAAGTCTCTTTTGTCGTGTGAAAGGGAAACCCCGAAGACGGCTTTCGGTTCGGCTTGAGGGTTCATGCCCTTGCGGCAGGTCTCTCGCGCCGCTTCCTTCGAGCCGATCTCCGCCGGCCTTCGAGGTTGCAAGGATTTCATGGGGAGGCTGGAGGGAGTGTGATAAAGCTGCGCCGCCTCCATTTGCGATTCGACCATGTCCGGACTTGAAATCCTCGGCTTCGTTGCCGCCATCCTGACGACCGTATGCTGGCTGCCGCAGGCTTTCAGAACCCTTCGGACAAAGGATACGAAGTCGCTGTCGCTGCTCACCCAGAGCATTTTCACGCTCGGCGTCGGGCTCTGGCTGATCTACGGAATCCTGGCCGGGAACGCGCCGATCATCTTCGCCAACAGCGTAACCTTCGTGCTCGTCGCGGCGATCCTCGCCATGAAACTGCGTTATGGTTAAAGTGGGCTGGCGCCAGGAGATCACGATGCGCCGGTTCTTCGCCTACTGCCTTGTCGGATTTGCTCTAACGGCCGGTCTTCCGGTCGAGGCTTTCGGCCAGAACGCCCGTGCGCCCGGCCCGATCAGGGTCGCGCCGCACCGTCCGGGAGAAACGGACGCCTATATCCTCTCCTTCGGCCTTTGGGGGCCCCAGAGCGTGTTCGAGAGCGAGGCCAAGGGCGCGGCGCGCATTCTCGAAAAGCAGCTCGGCTCGAAGGGTCGGACCATCGTCCGGTTCAACTCGAAGCGTGTGTCCAATGCGACGCCGTCGTCCATGCAGGCTGCGGCCCGCGCTGTCGGCGAAGCCCTCGATCCGCAGGAGGATGTGGTCGTTTTCGTCCTCACCTCCCATGGCGCCCCCGAGGGCCTCGGGGTGGTCAGCCGGAAGAGCGAGGAGATCATGACCCCGGACGACGTGCGGTTCCTCCTGAACGAAGCCAAGGCCCAGCACCGGGTCGTCATCGTGTCCGCCTGCTATTCGGGCGTCTTCGCCAATGCGCTCGCCGACGAGCGGACCCTGGTCATCACGGCCGCCGCCGAGGACAAGCCGTCGTTCGGCTGCCGCGACGGCGCCACCTGGACCTATTTCGGCGACGCCTTCTTCAACAAGGCCCTGCGCGGCGAAACGCGCCTCGACAAGGCCTTCGAGAAGGCCCGCGGGCTCGTCACCCGGCGAGAGGAGAAGGAGGGCTTCGATCCGTCCAATCCGCAGATCGCCGGCGGCTCGCAGGTTCTGGAACGTCTCACCGCCCGCTGCCGCGCCGTTCGGCCTCAACGGACGTGCTGATGCGCTCAATCCAGCGCCGGAGCCGCTTTCCGTTCGCACCGAGATCCGACCGCCCGATCTGGCTGCGGGAGTAGAGCGCGACGGTCGAACGGTCATCGCCGAGATCGACGACCTTCACGTCCACCGTGTCGGGAAAGCGCATGAGACGCGTGCGGACGAGATAGCGGTCCTGGCCGGAGGTGGAATCCACGAGCTGCGTGCCGGGCTCCCGTGACGCGACGTCCCTGACGATGGCCCGCAGGCGCTCGGAGGAAACGGGAAAGACGGGAGGCTCGAAATCGGGCTCGGCGCCGGGGCAGAAGTCCCGCGGGCAGGCGAGGCAGTCGTTGGGCGTCCTGCGCCGCCGAAGCGTCGCGAAGTCGGCCGGTCCGAGGTCGGGTGCGCCGAAGGCCCTCTGCCAGACCGCTTCGATGCCGGTCTCCCAGATCCGCCAGAGACCGTAGCCGAGACCGGCTCCCGCCAGTCCCACTTTGAGCGCTTTCGATTTCTTCATCAGGCTGTCCGCACCGGCCGCTTGACACTGGGGCCGACAAGAATAGGGCAGGGAGCACCATTGTCACCTCGTCCGCGCCCCTGGACCACCTCCAAGAAGCCGCCCATGAATCCACACGTCGCGCCTGTCGTCATGCTGATCGCCTCGAACGTCTTCATGACCTTCGCCTGGTATGGCCATCTGAAGTTCAAGACGGCGCCCTTGTGGATCGCCGTCTTCGCCAGCTGGGGTATCGCCTTCGTCGAGTACTGGTTTGCGGTGCCGGCCAACCGCATCGGCTCCGCCGTCTATTCGGCAGCGGAGCTGAAGACCATTCAGGAGGTCATCACGCTTCTGGTCTTCGCCGGCTTCTCCGTGTTCTATCTCAAGGAGTCGCTCGGCTGGAACCACCTCGTCGGCTTCGCCCTGATCGCCGCCGGAGCCGCCTTCATCTTTCAGGGCCGGTAGCCGGCGTCCGCAACCGAGGGGCCCGGTCAGTCGGCAGGCCGCATGCGCAGGATCCTGCCCTGGGACGAATCCGTCAGGAGATAGATCAGGCCGTCCGGGCCCTGGCGCACGTCGCGGATGCGCTCGCCCAGGTTCTGCAGCATCCGCTCCTCGCCCGTCACCCGGTTGCCGTCCACCTCCAGGCGTGAAACGAGGCGGCCCGAGAGCGCGCCGACGAGAATGCTGCCGTGCCAGCCGGGAAAACGGTTGCCGGTGTAGAAGGTCATGCCGGAGGGAGCGATGGAGGGATCCCAGTAATAGACCGGCTGCTGCAGGCCCGGCTTCGCCGTGCCTTCGCCGATCTTCGCGCCGGAATAGTCGACGCCGTAGGAGATGACGGGCCAGCCGTAATTCTTGCCCGGCTGCGGGATGTTGACCTCGTCGCCGCCCCGGGCCCCGTGTTCGACCGTCCATAATTCGCCGCTGGCGGGGTGGAGGGCGGCCGATTGGACGTTGCGGTGGCCCAGGGACCAGATCTCGGGGCGGGCACCCTCGCGCCCCAGGAACGGGTTACCGGGCGCGGCGCCGCCCTCGGGCTTGATGCGGACGATCTTGCCGATGTGGTTCGCCGGGTTCTGAGCCTGCTCGCGCAGATCGAACCGGTCGCCGAGGGTGACGAAGAGGTTGCCCTCGCGGTCGAAGACCAGGCGCGAGCCGAAATGGTTGCCGCCGCTGTAGGACGGCTCCTGCCGGAAGATGACCTGCAGGGAGTCGAGGGCCGTGCCGTCCTCGTTGAGACGGGCCCTCGCCACGCTGGTGCCGGCCTTTCCTTCGCGTCTGTCCTCCGCATAGCTGAGATAGACGAGGCGGTTCTGCGAGAAGTTCGGATCGAGCGCCACGTCGAGCAGCCCGCCCTGCCTGCGGGCGGCGATCTGCGGCAGGCCCTTGATCGGCTCGGAGAGCGTCCCGTCCGGCGCCACGGTCCGCAGGCGACCGGGCCGTTCCGTCACCAGCATGCGGCCGTCGGGGAGGAAGGTGAGGCCCCAGGGATGCTCGAGACCGCGGGCGACCGTCTCGACGATCACTTCCACCTTGTCGGTGCGAACCCGCTGCGTGTCCTGGGCCAGGGCGGCTGAGCCGAAGCTGAAGGCCAGGAGACAGCCTAGGGCGAGGGAAAACTTCATCGGGACCTCTCCGTCAACGGAATGGACGGAGAGCTAGCTTGTCGGTGCGCAGGGTCAACTGCGAGGCCTATCACGCCCTCGTTATTGCGAGGCGTAGAGGGAGGTTGTCCCCTGATTATGGCCGGTCAGCATCTGGGTCGTCGCCATGACCGAGAGGGTCGCGAGCCCCATGAGCAGGACCAGCGCCAGGGAGAAACGGCTTTCCTGCCGAGGATCGAGGCGGTGGGCGCGGGACTCGGCGCGGCGGGCATTTCTCGTGCGGAAGGTATTCATTACTGTTTCCCCCAGCAGGAACGGCGGGCGTATAGGGAAAAAACCGCCCTGAATCGAGAAAGTTCCAGTTAACGGTGGAAACTCTGCTTTCAGAGTATCGGCTAAGTGACGGAATTAACTATTCATTAACCTTTTGGGCAACGCCCCTCAGGTCCTCGGACGAACAACGACTGAATCCGCGGATCGTTCGGTCGGCCCGTGAAAGACGGCCTCGATGTTGTTGCCGTCGGGGTCGAGGGCGAAGGCGCCGTAATATCCCGGATGGTAGGAGCGCTCTCCCGGCCCGCCATTGTCCCGCCCGCCATGGGCCAGAGCCGCCTCATGGAAGGCATGGACGGCCTCCCGGTCCTTGGCCTGGAAGGCGAGATGCACCCTTGAGACGGGGCCGTCCGCCCGGTCGACCCAAAGCTCGTCGCAGGCAAAATGCCGCGGGCTCTCCGAGGTGAAGCGCAGCCCCACGGCGTCCAGGACGGCGCGATAGAACCGCCGGCTCGCCTCGAGATCGGAGACGCGAAGGTGAACGTGGTCGATCAGGCGGCCCTGGTGGAACTGCATGGGACGGTCCTCGTCCTGTCGGCCCGGAGCGCCGACGGCGCCCCGGGTGATCGGCGTTACTCCGCGTTGATGTTGGCGGCCTTGATGACGTCCGCCCAGGTCTGAATCTCCTTGGCCAGGTAGGGCTTGAAGGTTTCCGGGTCACGGACGTTCAGGGTGAAGCCGAGCTTGGTGATGCGGTCCTTCACGTCGGGCCTGTTCAGGATCCCGATGATCGTCTTCGACAGCTTGTCGAGAACCGGCTTCGGCGTACCTGCGGGAGCGAAGAAGGCGGCCCAGGATTCCGCGTCCGCGTCGGTGATGCCCTGCTCGCGCAGGGTCGGCACGTCCGGAGCCTGCGGGTTGCGCTCCGGGCTCGCGATGCCGATGGCGCGCATGTTGCCGGCCTGGAACTGCGACAGGACGCTCGGCAGGGTCGAGTTCGACACGTCGATGCGCCCGGCCATCAGCTCGGTGACCAGGGGAGCCGCGCCGCGGAAGGGCACGTGGGTCATCTTGGTGCCGGTGCGCGTCATGAAGAGCTCGGTCGCCAGGTGCGAGCCCGAGCCGACGCCGGTGGAGCCGTAGTTCAGCTTGCCCGGATCCTTCTTGGCGAGGGCGATGAGATCCTGCATCGACTTCACCGGGAGCCCGTTGGGCACCACGAAGACGTGCTCGAAGGCGCCGGCGCCGGCCAGCGGCGCGAAGTCCTTGATCGCGTCGTAGCCCGGCTCCTTGAGCAGGAACATGTTGTTCCCGTGCGTCTGATTGTTCCCGAACATGATCGTGTAGCCGTCGGGCGCCGCCTTGGCGACGGTGCGGGTTCCCACCGCGCCCGAGGCGCCGGCCAGGTTCTCGACGATTACGTTCTGACCGTATTCCTTGCCCATCTCCTCCGCCACGATGCGGGCGATGACGTCGGTGGGGCCGCCTGCCGGATAGGGAACGACCATCTTGATGACGCGGTTCGGGAAATCCTGAGCGCTGGCGGCCGTGGCCAGAAGGGTCGCGCCGGCGAACAGGCCGAGCGCGAGGCGGCGGGTGACGGAAGTGATCATCGGCAAGGCGTCTCCTCAAAAACCCATCGAACATGGGCTGTTTTGCTTGCTTGGACGGCCGGGGAGGAATAGGGTCCGCCGCCGTCACAGATCCCTTCTAACGCCCCGACCGGAGGATTCCCATGGGCTTTTTGTCTGACGCCCTCTCGCGCATCAAGCCGTCTGCCACGATCGTCATCACGCAGAAAGCGCGGGATTTCAAAGCCCAGGGTCGGGACGTGATCAGCCTTTCGGTCGGCGAGCCGGACTTCGACACGCCCGACAACATCAAGGAAGCCGCCATCGCGGCCATCCGCCGCGGCGAGACCAAGTACACCCCCGTCTCCGGCATCGTGCCCCTGCGCGAGGCCATCGCCCGCAAGTTCAAGCGCGAGAACGGCCTCGACTACAAGCCGTCGCAGACCATCGTGTCCACCGGCGGCAAGCAGGTCATCTACAACGCGCTCCTCGCCACCCTGAACCCGGGCGACGAGGTCATCATCCCGACTCCCTACTGGGTGTCCTATCCCGAGATGGTGGGCCTGTGCGGCGGCAAGGCGGTGTTCGTCGACACCACCATGGAGCACAATTTCAAGCTCCAGCCGGAGCCCCTGGAGCGCGCCATCACGCCGAAGACCAAGTGGATCATCCTCAACTCCCCGTCGAACCCGACCGGCGCGGCGTATACCCGCGAGGAGATGAAGGCGATCACCG
This sequence comes from Microvirga sp. GCM10011540, assembly GCF_042650665.1. Classification (NCBI taxonomy): domain Bacteria; kingdom Pseudomonadati; phylum Pseudomonadota; class Alphaproteobacteria; order Hyphomicrobiales; family Methylobacteriaceae; genus Microvirga; species Microvirga sp. GCM10011540. The sequence goes on from NZ_JBHSBQ010000024.1 coordinate 228,348, forward strand.
ACGTCCTGATGCGCCACCCCCATGTGTGGGTGCTCACCGACGACATGTACGAGCACCTGACCTACGGCGACTTCGAATTCGTGACCCCGGCCCAGGTCGAGCCGGGCCTCTACGACCGCACGCTCACCATGAACGGCGTGTCGAAGGCCTATGCCATGACCGGCTGGCGCATCGGCTACGCGGCCGGCCCCGACCAGCTCATCAAGGCCATGGATTTCGTGCAGGGCCAGCAGACCTCCGGCGCGGCCTCCATCTCCCAATGGGCGGCCGTGGAGGCCCTCGACGGCCCGCAGGACCACCTGCCGCGCTTCAAGAAGGCCTTCGAGGAGCGCCGCGACCTCGTGGTCTCCATGCTGAACCAGGCGAAGTACCTCAAGTGCCCGATGCCGGAAGGCGCCTTCTACGTCTATCCGTCCTGCGCCGAGGCCATGGGCAAGACCGCGCCGTCGGGCAAGGTGCTGCGCACCGACGAGGACTTCGTGTCGGAGCTGCTCGAGGCCGAAGGCGTCGCGGCGGTGCACGGCTCGGCCTTCGGCCTGGGCCCGAACTTCCGCATCTCCTACGCCACGTCCAACGCGGCGCTCGAGGATGCCTGCAACCGCATCCAGCGCTTCTGCGGGTCCCTGCGGTGAGCGACCTGCCTCGGACCTTCCATCCGGATCCCGAGGCCGCGCCCTACCGCATCGACCAGCAATCGCCCTACCGGGTGAAGTCGGACTTTCGGGTCGACTTCACCAATGGCGGCTATGTCGAGGCCAAGGACTTCATCCTCGACATCGAAGGGGACGGTGTGACCCCGGAGCGGCTGGCGGAGATGATCGTCTCCGCCATGAACCTCCTGAGGGCAGGGCCGGTCACCATCCATGCCATGACCATCGTGCGCCGCGGCGAGCACCGCGACGCCGAGCCTGCGGCGGTCCCTGGTGGCACCCCCTGAGCAGGACGATCCCTCCTCCCAGGAAGGCCGGGCGCGAAGCCTGGCCTTTTCTTTTTGGAGAGGCCCGATCCGATGTCTCTTGCCAAAGCGGCATGACAGGCAGAGCATCACATCAACGCGACCGGCAAGAGCGCGCTGACGGGGGCAGGGAAGGAGACTCTCATGGCACCCAACGGCAGAGGAGCGGCGGGCCCGCGATGCATTGCCATCGTCGGCCCATTCCAGAGCGGCAAGACCTCACTCCTTGAGGCGATCCTGGAGCGAACCGGCGCGATCGGCCGGGCGGGCCGGGTAGCAGACGGGGACACCGTCGGCGACGGGAGCGCAGAAGCCCGCGCCCACGGCATGAGCACCGAGCCGAACACGGCGACGGTCGAGTTCCTCGGCGAGAAGATGACCTTCGTCGATTGCCCCGGCTCCATGGAATTCATGCACGAGATGCGCAACATCACGCCGGTCTGCGATGCGGCCGTGGTGGTGTGCGAGGCCGACGAGCGCAAGATCCCGGCCCTGCAGATCATCCTGCGGGAGCTGGAAGAGGCCGACATTCCCCGTTTCCTCTTCATCAACAAGATCGATTCCGCGACCCGGCGCGTCCGCGAGACCCTCGCGCTGCTGCAGAAGGCGTCGCGCACGCCGCTGCTCCTGCGGCAGATCCCGCTCTGGAAGGACGGCATCGCCGTCGGGTTCATCGACCTCGCCCTGGAGCGCGCCTTCATCTACCGCGAACATGCCCCGAGCGAGATCGTGGACCTGCCGGGCGATGAGGCCGCGCGGGAGCGCGAGGCGCGCTTTTCCATGCTCGAACGTCTCGCAGATTACGACGATGCCCTCATGGAGGACCTGATCTCCGAGATCGAGCCTCCGCGCGACCGTGTTTTCGACGATCTGGCCCGCGAGTTGCGGGACCGGCATGTGGTGCCCGTGCTCATCGGCTCGGCCGAGCGCGGCAACGGGGTCACGCGGCTCCTGAAGGCGCTCCGGCACGAGGCGCCGACCCTGGAGGAAACGCGGGTCCGGCTCGGCGTTCCCGAGGACGGCGCGCCCCTGGCGCAGGTCATGAAGACCATGCATCTGGGGCAGGGCGGAAAGCTCTCCCTGGCCCGGGTCCTGCGCGGCGCCTTCCATGAAGGCGATACCGTCGTCGGCTCGCGGGGAACGGAGGCCCGCATCGGCAGCCTTCTGGCGATGGTGGGAACAGGCACAAGCCGTATTTCCGAGGCCAAGCCCGGAGATACCCTCGGTTTCGGACGGCTGGAAGCCATCGCAACCGGCGATGCCTTCGCGGCCGGAAAGTCCCGCCCGGAGGCGATCCTGTCCATCGCGCCGCCCGAGCCCGTCTATGCGGTGGCCCTCAAGGTGAAGGACCGCAAGGACGATGTCCGCCTCTCCAGCGCGCTTGCGAAGATCACCGAGGAGGATCCGTCCCTCGTGGTCGAAACCCGTCCCGACATGGGCGAGATCCGCCTTCTCGGGCAGGGGGAGATGCACCTGCGGGTGGCCGTGAAGCGGCTCGCCTCGCGCTTCCAGGTCGGTGTCGAGACCGGCAAGCCCCAGGTCGCCTATCGCGAGACGATCCGCTCCAACGCCGCAGCGCGCGGCCGGCATCGGAAGCAGACCGGCGGCCACGGTCAGTTCGGCGACGTCATGATCGAGATCGGTCCGCTGCCGCGGGGCGAGGGCTTCGCCTTCCACGATAGGATCACGGGCGGCGTGGTGCCCCGCCAATACATCCCCTCCGTCGAGACCGGCGTCAGGGATGCGATCAAGTGCGGTCCCCTCGGCTTCCCCGTGGTGGATCTCGCCGTGACGCTGACGGACGGCTCCTACCACACGGTGGATTCGTCGGATGCGGCATTCCAGGCGGCGGCGAAGCTCGCCCTGGCGGAGGCGCTGCCCAAGGCGAAGCCCGTGCTGCTGGAGCCCGTACTCTCGGCCGAGATCGCGATTCCGACCGAGGCTCTTTCCAAGGCCACGGGCCTCGTCACCGCCCGGCGGGGGCAGATTCTCGGCTACAATGCCAGGCCCGGCTGGGAGGGATGGGACGTGATCAGCGCCACCATTCCGGAGGCGGAGATCGGCGATCTGATCGTGGAGCTGCGGTCCGTCACGGCCGGCGTGGGAACCTTCTCGACCCGCTTCGACCACATGGCGGAACTCAGCGGCAGGCCTGCCGAGCAGATCCTGCAGAAGGCGCACTGAGCCGCGAGAATTCCGGTAAGAACCTGAACGGTCGGAGCATTCCGATCGTTCAGGTCTAAACTATCCCATCGACAAACGTGCTCTTCCGCGTCAAGTTTAGCTTTGACGGAGACGCCATCTCCCAAAGCAACCTCGCCACGAAGCGGAGGAACACGATGAACGCCCCCAACACGGCGGAACATTCCGGTGCAGCCGGGCAATATGCGGCCCGGCCCTGGTCGAGCTCCTATCCGGCCCAGGTTCCCCAAACCATCGACGTCGAGCGGACCGGCACCCTGGTCGACATCTTCCGTGAAGGCGTGTCGGCCTACGGGTCGCGAAACGCCGCCGAAAGCTTCGGCAAGCGCATGACCTATGCGGAGCTGGGGCGAACCGCCGATGCGGTCGCCTCCTGGCTCCAGGCCCAGGGAATGGGGAAGGGCGACCGGGTCGCCATCATGATGCCGAACGTCATGGCCTATCCGGCCGTCCTCTTCGGGATCCTGATCGCCGGCTGCACGGTCGTGAACGTCAATCCGCTCTACACGCCGCGCGAGCTGACCCATCAGCTGCAGGATTCCGGCGCGCGGGCGCTGTTCGTGCTCGAGAATTTCGGCGCCACGGTGCAGGAAGCCCTGAACGACGTGAAGCTCGACCGGCTCGTCGTGGTCAAGCCCGGCGACCTGCTGGGCCTCAAGGGCTCGATCATCAACATCGTGTCGCGGCACGTGAAGAAGGCCGTCAAGCCCTTCAGCCTTCCAGCGGCCGTCGCCTTCAAATCGGTCGTCGCGCAGGGGGCGAAGCAGCCCCCGAAACCGGTGGCGGTGACGCCCGACGACATCGCCTTCCTGCAATATACCGGCGGGACCACCGGCGTCTCCAAAGGGGCGATCCTGCTGCACCGGAACGTGACCGCGAACGTGCTCCAGTGCGAGGCCTGGATGCGCCCGTTCTTCGGCGAGCGCACCGATCACGTGATGGTCACGGCGCTTCCGCTCTACCACATCTTCGGCCTGACGGTCTGCGCCCTGCTGATGACCCGGATCGGCGGGTGTCAGCTGCTCATCGCGAACCCGCGCGACATCCCCGGCTTCGTGAAGATCCTCAAGTCGAGCCGCATCACCCTGATGTCGGGCGTCAACACCCTCTACAACGCCCTGGCGAACGCGCCCGGAATCGAGGAGGTGGATTTCTCGCAACTCGTCTTCGCCGTGTCCGGCGGCATGGCCACCCAGGCCGTTGTGGCGAAGAAGTGGAAGGCGGTGACCGGGCAGCCCATCGTGGAAGGGTACGGCCTGTCCGAGACCTCGCCCGTGGTCTGCGCCAACCGCCTGGACATCGAGGAGTTCACCGGCACCATCGGCTACCCGCTTCCCTCCACGGACGTGTCGATCCGCTCCCAGGACGGAGCGCCGCTGCCCTTCGGCGAGAGGGGCGAGCTGTGCGTGAAGGGCCCGCAGGTCATGGCCGGCTATTGGCAGCGTCCCGACGAGACCGCGAAGGTGATGACGCAGGACGGCTACTTCCGCACCGGAGACGTGGCGGTGATTCTGCCCCACGGCGAGGTGAAGATCGTCGACCGCATGAAGGACATGATCCTGGTCTCCGGCTTCAACGTCTATCCGAACGAGGTCGAGGACATTCTCGTCCAGCACCCCCAGGTGACCGAGGCTGCCGTCATCGGTCTGCCGGACAGCAACGGCGGGGAGGTCGTGGTCGCCTACGTGGTCCGCAAGGATCCGTCCCTGAGCGCGGACGAACTGCGCCAGTTCTGCCGCGAGAACCTGACGCCCTACAAGGTGCCGCGGCGGGTCGAGTTCCGCGAGACGCTGCCCAAGACCAATGTCGGCAAGGTTCTGCGGCGCGTGCTCAAGGACGAGGTCACGCAGTCGTCGTGAGACGACGCCCCGCCGCACCCGGAAGGACAATTCGCTCCGTCCGCGAACGGGCAAAAAAAAGCCGGGCCCAGGGCCCGGCTAAAGTAGAGGTCCGACAAATAAGTCAAAACCTTCCAGAGGGAACGGCCGACACGACATCGCCGGGAGGAAGAAAAGCGATGCCGCGTTGAAATCAGCCGAGGCTTATATTGAAGGCATTCGGCCCGTTTGCAATGCAACATGCCTCATGAAAGGGCTGCAACATCTGCATGGCTTCGGTCACAGAGACGACATGATCTGCGACTGTCGAGCTTGCGCCGATTCCGGCTGTCAGAAGGTCCAGCGCTGGGCCTTGGTGATGAGGAAGTCGCGGAAGGCCTGCACGCGGGCGACGGAGCGCATCTCCTCGGCATAGACCAGGTAGCTGTCGAGGGAGGGCATCTCCACGTCGCGCAGGACCTGGGTCAGGTTCGGGTTACCGACGACCGCGTAGTCCGGCAGCACGGCGATGCCGGCTCCTGTCTCGACGGCGATCTTCAGGGCCGTGATGTTGTTGACCACGTAGTGATACTGGCGCGGCTCCCGTCCCTCGCGTCCCGCGGTCGAGAGCCAATGCACCGCCATCAGGTAGGACGGCTGGTCGCCGCCGAAGGAGACGATGCGGTGCTCGTCGAGCTCCTCGAGGGTCTTGGGCTCGCCGAAGCGCTTGAGATAGTCGCTCGACGCGTAGACGTGGAAGTGAACGGTGAAGAGGCGTCGCTGGATCAGGTCCGGCTGCGCCGGACGGCGCAGGCGGATCGCCACGTCGGCCTCGCGCATGGCGAGGTCGAGCTCCTCGTTGCTGAGGAGCAGCTGCACCCGGACGTCCGGGTAGAGGTCCATGAACTCGGCGATGCGCTGGGCGAGCCAGATCGAGCCGAGGCCGACCGTCGTGGTCACCTTCAACTCGCCCGAAGGCCGCTCGCTGGTTTCCACAAGGCGCGCCTTGGTGGTTTCCAGGCGCATCCGCATGTCCCGGGCCGCCCGGAACAGCAGGTCGCCCTGCTCGGTCAGGATGAGGCCTCTGGCATGGCGGTGGAAGAGGGGAGCCCTCAGCTCGCGCTCGAGGGCGCTGATCTGGCGGCTGACCGCGGACTGGCTCAACCCGAGATCGTCACCGGCGCGCGTGAAGCTGCCAGCCTCCGCGACCGTATAGAAAATCCGGATTTTGTCCCAGTCCACGGCATTCCCCTGACGATCCGTCCCGCGAGGGAGGACCGTCTTATCTCTTATAAGCCGCTGGCCGAAGGCAATAGGAATTCGGACCGAAGGCTAACCAATCGTTGAGAAATTCATTCGGCGGCCTGCTGCGTCACCTCCAGGCTCGCCAGGTAGCGTTCCGTTTCCAGCGCCGCCATGCAGCCCATGCCGGCGGCCGTCACCGCCTGGCGGTAGACGTCGTCGGCCACGTCACCCGCGGCGAAAACGCCCGGAACGTTGGTCTCCGTCGTGCCCGGCTTGGTCAGCAGATAGCCGCCCTGCTTCATGTCGAGCTGACCGGCGAAGAGCTCCGTCGAGGGCTTGTGCCCGATGGCGATGAAGACGCCGTCGGTCTTCAGTTCCGAGACCTCGCCGGAGACGATGTTCTTCAGCCGGACATGGGTGACGGAGGTAGGGTTCTGGCTGCCGCAGATCTCCTCCACGGCGGAGTTCCACACGACCTCGATCTTGGGATTGTTCAGCAGGCGGTCCTGCAGGATGCGCTCGGCCCGCAGGGAGTCCCGGCGGTGGACCAGGGTCACCTTGGAGGCGAGATGGGAGAGGTAGAGCGCCTCCTCGACGGCGGTGTTGCCGCCGCCGACCACCACGACCTCCTTGCCGCGGAAGAAGAAGCCGTCGCAGGTGGCGCAGGCCGAGACGCCGAAGCCCTGGAACAGGGCCTCGGAGGGCAGGCCGAGCCACTTGGCCTGGGCGCCGGTCGCGACGATAAGCGCATCGCAGCTGTAGGTCTCGCCGGAATCGGCCTCCAGGCGGAAGGGCCGCTGCTTCAGGTCGACCTTGGTGATGTGGTCGGAAACCATGCGGGTGCCCACATGCTCCGCCTGCAGGCGCATCTGCTCCATGAGCCACGGGCCCTGGATCACGTCGGCGAAGCCCGGATAGTTTTCCACGTCCGTCGTGATCATGAGCTGTCCGCCCGGCTGGAAGCCGGAGATCAGGACCGGCTCCAGCATGGCGCGGGCCGCATAGATCGCCGCGGTGTAGCCGGCCGGCCCAGAGCCGATGATGATGAGCTTGGCGTGAGTATGGGCCATCAAGAATTCTCCAGTGAAAGAGCCGCGTCAGGCAATCCGAGAGCGCGGCGATGGCGGCCTAGGCCTTCGGCGATGGCGCGCGCAATCCGAGGGGTTGAATTTAAGGGTGGATAGGCTTCGCCTTCAAGTCGGCCCGCGAAGGGATGCACAACTCCAAGGGATTTCATCTCGTCGAGGAAGACGGTCAGCTTGGGGTGCCCGCCCGTGGGTTCGAAGACCAGGATGGGAACGCCCGTCGCCGCGGCCTCGCCGATCATGTTGAAGGAATCCGCGGTGGCCACCACCGCATCCGCAAGGGCGAGAAGCGCCACGAAGGGATTCTCGCCGCTCCCGTCCCAGAAGAAGCCCCCATGGCGCGACGCCAGAGCGATCAGGGCGTCCCGAAGAGCGGGAGGGGTCCGTCGCGAGGCGGTGATCATCAGTCCGGCGCCCGTTCCCGCCAGGGTGGCGAGGTGCTCCGTGAGGCGGGCGATGTCGCCTTCCGTGAAGCGGTGGTGGCGGCTGTCGCCCCCCACGAGCACCGCCACGCGCGGGTGGGGGAGGCCGGCCAGGCGCGGGTCGGGCTTCGCGCGGGCCGCTTCGAGCCGCTCGGCCGAGACCCGGTGGGGCGGCGTGAGCGTGTTGAGGACGTTCGGGCCCCGCAGGCGGTCGTAGCTCGGCGACCAGATGAAATCGGCGGCGTTCGGTCCGATGCGAGGGTCCTTGAGGAAGACCGTGTAGGTTCGCCCGCCGGAGGCGCGCTTCACGAAGCGCAGGTAAGGCACGGCGCGGCGGCCGGACCCGATGAGCAGATCGGGAAAGGGTGGGACGAGAGGGCTGTTGCGGGCGCCCGGGCGCTCCCGGGGGTCGATGGGCCCCCAGGGCATGAACCAGGAGAAGGGCGCGCGGGGCCGCACCCGGCGGATTTCCGGCTCCAGGCCGAGGGCCTCGGATACGCTCAGGGCCTGCAACTCGTCTCCGGCCTTGCCGTCGGACAGGACCCAGCAGGTCGTGCCGGAGGCTATCGGCAGGCTTGAGTTGTTGCGCAACATTTGATCAATGAGCCTGTGGAGTGCATGAAGTTCGTTGCGACTTAATCGCCAGCCCTTCTTGTGCAGACCCTCTACACCGTCTACTCAGCCGAGACGAGCCTTTCCCGGAGTTAACGTGCGCGGACGCCTCGATTCCATTGACTGGGCCATCCTGAAGGAACTGCAGGCCGATGGCAGCATCACGAATGTGGAGCTGGCCCGTCGCGTCGGCCTGTCGGCCCCCCCATGCCTGCGCCGTGTGAGGGCGCTGGAAAGCGCCGGCATCATCAAGGCCTACAGGGCCATGCTCGACCCCAAGGGCCTGGGCTTCGAAATCGTGTGCTTCGCGATGGTCCAGCTCGACATCCAGGGCAAGAAGGAGCTCCGCGAGTTCGAGGAGCGGATCAAGGGCTGGTCCATGGTCCGGGAATGCTGGACCTTGTCCGGCGACATCGACTTCATCATGAAATGCGTGGCGCCCAACCTCGCCGCCTTCCAGGGCCTGGTGTCGGAACTCACCTCCCTGCCGAATGTGCGCAACGTCCGCACGGCGCTCACTCTCGACCTGATCAAGGACGAGCCCTTGGTGCCGATCGAAGACGTGTCCGAAGTCGCCGAGTAGAAGCCGGACAGCTCCGGCCGAAAGCCTCCCCGCGGCGTGTGCCGTGAGGTATACCGGCATTCGGTGAGTTGCGGCCTGCGAAGGCCGAGGATCGTCCCGGAGGAGCGCGTTGGACCTCGAAACGGAGCATTTGCTGCTTCGGCGGCCGAAGCTGGCCGACGTGCCGGCTCTATTCGCGTTCCTGGGGGATCCTCAGGCCATGCGGTTCACCCATTGCGACCGGACGCTCCGCCAATGCCGCCGCCGCATCGCCGTGCACGAGTGGTTCCGCCGCAGGGACGGCTTTGCGCCCTGGACCATCGTGACGAAGCGGGAGGGGCGCCTCGTCGGCTGGGGCGGCCTCTACAACGACCCCTTTGAGCCCGGTTGGGGCGTGGAGGTCGGCTACTATTTCCACCCGGACGTCTGGGGCAGGGGATATGCCGGCGAGCTGACGGCGGCCTGCACCCATGTGGCCGACCGGACCCTGGCCCTGCCGGAAATCAAGGCTTTCGCGCATCCGGAAAACATCGGCTCGCGCCGTGTTCTGGAAAAGGCCGGTTTCGAGGTGGTCAGGTTCGTTCCGGAAATGGAGCGCTTCCTGTTTCGGCGCGAGCGCCCGTCGGATGCGCTGCCGGGCTCCGCAGGGCCTATCCGATGAGCTGGCGCCGCAACCAGCGGACGTAGTGCTGCGCCACCGCGGCGGCCCGGCCGGGCTCGTTGGGCGTCAGGATGCTCGTGCGCACGTCCAGAACCGCGAGCTGCGGGTGGCGCGCGATGATCTCTCCTCTCGGGCCGACGGCCAGCGCCTCGCCTTCGAGCGAATCCGCTCCCCCGCCGGCTCCGCGCCAGCGGCGACCACCGCCGCCGCCATCGGGCGAGCTCGTCAGGAAGAGGTTGGTCAGGCGGACCACGAGGCGCGGGCCGCGCGGATCGACCCGGTCGGCAAAGGAGCGCTGCAGCTCATCGAGCGCGGCCGCGCCGACGAAATCCGCAAAGGCATCCAGGCCCTTGGCCCGGAGCACGCTGACATCCACGGCGAAGGACGAGAAATACTGGGGGAAAGCCTGCGCCCGGGCAGCCGAAAGGCCTGCGCCGGCAAAGCCGGCACAGGCGAGACCCGTCAGGAACGAGCGGCGGGACAGAGGAGACATGCTGTGATCCTTCATCGCTGCCCCCTGCTGCCGATTAGCCGAACTGGACGCCGACGACTTCGTAGGACTTGCCGCCGCCGGGAGTGACGACCTCCACCGTATCGCCGATCGTCTTTCCCATCAGGGCCCGGGCGATGGGCGACGAGACCGAGACGCGGCCGGAATGCACGTCCGCCTCCGGCTCGCCGACGATCTGGTAGGTCTTTTCCTCTTCCGTATCCTCGTCCACGAGCTTGACCGTGGCGCCGAACTTGATCCGGTCGCCGGAAAGCTTCGAGATGTCGATGATCTCGGCACGCGAAATCAGGCTTTCCAGCTCGAGGATGCGGCCCTCGTTGAGGGACTGCGCTTCCTTAGCGGCATGGTATTCGGCGTTTTCCGACAGGTCGCCCAGCGCGCGAGCCTCAGCAATAGCCTGGATGATCCGGGGGCGCTCGACCTGTTGCCTCTGCTTGAGCTCTTCCTCGAGCGCCGCAAAACCCTTGATCGTCAGAGGGACCTTGTCCATCATTCGTCTCTTCCAAAAAGAGGTACGAGGCCGCCGTTTCCGGCGCCCTCGCATATCAACGAAAACTTCCTTGAAGCTTCGCAGTTCCGATTTATGCCCGGGCCTCAGGCAAAATAGTCCTGAAGCGCCCGGACTTCGAGATCGCCGCCGAGATAGGCCTTGATGCCCTCGGCCGCGGCGATCGCTCCTGCAAGAGTGGTGTAGTAAGGTATCTTATGCAAGAGGGCAGCCTGTCTCAAGGAGCGAGAATCTGAGAGGGCGCCGGCCCCCTCGGTGGTGTTGAAGACCAGCTGGATGTCGCCGTTCTTGATGGCGTCCACCACGTGCGGGCGGCCTTCGAGCACCTTGTTGATCCGCGTCGCCTTGACGCCGTTTTCCTCAAGAAACTTCTGGGTACCCCCGGTTGCCACGATCTGGAAGCCGATTTCCTCCAGCATCTGGATGGTGGGCAGGATGCGGGGCTTGTCCGAGTCGCGCACGGAGACGAACACGGTGCCGGTCTTCGGCACCTGGGTGCCGGAGCCGAGCTGGCTCTTGGCGAAAGCGACGCCGAAGCCCCGGTCGAGGCCGATGACCTCGCCCGTCGAACGCATCTCCGGCCCAAGCAGCACGTCGACGCCGGGGAAGCGGGCGAAGGGGAAGACCGCCTCCTTCACGCCGATATGGGGCAGCTCCTTCGGGGTCAGGCCGAACTTGGCGAGGTTTTCGCCCGCCATGACCCGGGCCGCGATCTTGGCGATGGGCTCGCCGATGACCTTGGCCACGAACGGGATGGTGCGCGAGGCGCGGGGGTTCACCTCCAGGACGTAGATCGTGCCGTCCTTGATGGCGTACTGAACGTTCATCAGGCCGCCTACGTCGAGGGCCAGCGCCAGCGCCTTCGTCTGGCGCTCCAGCTCGGCCAGGATGTCGGGCGACAGCGATCGGGGCGGCAGGGAGCAGGCGGAATCGCCCGAGTGGATGCCCGCCTCCTCGATATGCTCCATGATTCCGGCGATGAACACGTCTTTGCCGTCGGCGAGGCAGTCCACGTCCACCTCGATCGCATCCGAGAGATAGCGGTCGAAGAGGAGGGGGTTCTGGCCCAGCACCGTGTTGATCTGGCCCGTCTTGTCGTTGGGGTAGCGGGCCTTCACGTCGGAGGGGATGAGCCCGGGCAGGGTGCCCAGCAGGTAATCCTCGAACTGGGTCTCGTCGCGGATGATCGCCATGGCGCGGCCGCCGAGCACATAGGAGGGACGCACCACGAAGGGCAGGCCGAGATCGGCGGCGATCAGGCGGGCCTGCTCCACCGAATAGGCGATGCCGTTCTTGGGCTGCTTCAGGTGCAGCTTGTCGAGCAGGCGCTTGAACCGGTCCCGGTCCTCGGCCAGGTCGATGGCGTCCGGCGAGGTGCCGAGAATGGGCACCTCGGCTTCTTCCAGGGCACGGGCGAGCTTGAGCGGGGTCTGGCCGCCGAACTGGACGATGACGCCGTGCAGGGTGCCCCTGGAGCGCTCGGTCTCGATGATCTCGAGCACGTCCTCCTGGGTCAGCGGCTCGAAATAGAGCCGGTCGGAGGTGTCGTAATCGGTCGAGACCGTCTCCGGGTTGCAGTTGACCATGATGGTCTCGTAGCCCGCATCCTTGAGCGCGAAGCAGGCGTGGCAGCAGCAATAGTCGAACTCGATGCCCTGGCCGATCCGGTTCGGGCCGCCGCCGAGGATGATCACCTTCTTGGCGTCGGACGGCTGGGCCTCGTCCGCCGGCTGGCCCGCGAAGGGCGCCGTATAGGTCGAGTACATATAGGCGGTGGGGGAGGCGAACTCCGCCGCGCAGGTGTCGATGCGCTTGAAGACCGGGCGCACGGCGAGCGACCGGCGCAGTTCGCGCACCTCGGCCTCGGTCTTGCCGGCGAGGACGGCGAGGCGGGCGTCGGAGAAGCCCATCGCCTTGAGGTGGCGGAAGGCGCCCGGGGTCTGGGGCAGGCCATGGGCCTTCACCTTGGCTTCCAGATCGACCACGGCCTGGAGCTGCTCCAGGAACCAGCGGTCGATCTTGCAGCTCTCGTAGACCTCGTCGTGGCTGATGCCGAGGCGCAGCGCCTGGGCGACCTTCAGCAGCCGGTCCGGGGTCGGGGTGCCCAGCGCCGCCTTGATGGCGTTCTTGTCGTCGCCCTTGCCGAGACCCTCGATCTCGATCTCGTCGAGGCCGGTGAGGCCGGTTTCCAGCGAACGCAGGGCCTTCTGGAGCGATTCCGGCAGGGTGCGGCCGATGGCCATGGCCTCGCCCACCGACTTCATTGCGGTGGTGAGCGTCGGCTCGGCGCCGGGGAACTTCTCGAAGGCGAAGCGCGGAATCTTGGTGACCACGTAGTCGATGGTCGGCTCGAAGGAGGCCGGCGTCGCGCCGCCCGTGATGTCGTTGGCAATCTCGTCGAGGGTGTAGCCCACCGCGAGCTTGGCCGCGACCTTGGCGATGGGGAAGCCCGTCGCCTTGGAGGCCAGCGCCGAGGAGCGCGACACGCGCGGGTTCATCTCGATCACGATCATGCGGCCGTTCTCGGGGTTCACCGCGAACTGCACGTTCGAGCCGCCGGTCTCGACGCCGATCTCGCGCAGCACCGCCAGCGAGGCGTCGCGCATGATCTGGTATTCCTTGTCGGTGAGTGTCAGGGCCGGGGCCACGGTGATCGAGTCGCCCGTATGGACGCCCATCGGGTCGATGTTCTCGATGGAGCAGACGATGATGCAGTTGTCCGCCTTGTCGCGGACGACCTCCATCTCGTACTCCTTCCAGCCGAGCACGCTCTCCTCGATCAGCACCTCGTTGGTGGGCGAGGCGTCGAGGCCGCGCTCCACGATGTCGAGGAACTCCTCGCGGTTGTAGGCGATGCCGCCGCCGGTGCCGCCCATGGTGAAGGACGGGCGAAGGATGGCCGGCAGGCCGACCTCGGCGAGCGCCAGCAGGGCCTCGCCCATGGCGTGCTCCTGGTAGCGCTTGCGGCGCTCGTTCTCGCCCGCGTTCCACTTGAGCTCGTAGGCGGCGATCATGCGCTTCTTGTCGCCCGGATGGACGTCGAGGGCCTCCAGGCGGGCCAGCTCGGCGAGATAGGCGTCCCGGTCGGCCTTCTTGAGGGCCGAGGCGTTGGCGAGGCGCGATTTCGGCGTGTCGAGGCCGATCTTGGTCATGGCCTCGCGGAAGAGCTGGCGGTCCTCCGCCTTGTCGATGGCCTCGGCCGTGGCGCCGATCATCTCGACCCCGAACTTCTCGAGCACGCCCATCTTCTTGAGCGACAGGGCGCAGTTCAGCGCCGTCTGGCCGCCCATGGTGGGCAGGAGCGCATCGGGGCGCTCCTTCTCGATGATCTTGGCGACGATCTCGGGGGTGATGGGCTCCACGTAGGTGGCATCCGCGAGATCCGGATCGGTCATGATCGTCGCAGGGTTCGAGTTCACCAGGATGACTCGGTAGCCCTCTTCTTTCAGCGCCTTGACGGCCTGCGTGCCCGAATAGTCGAACTCGCAGGCCTGACCGATGATGATCGGTCCGGCACCGATGATGAGGATGGAAGAGATGTCTGTCCGCTTCGGCATATGGCCACCCAGGCGTGTCCAGCCGCGCGGCCGTAAGGTACGGCGCTTCGAGCGCAGCTGGCGTGTTATCTGATTGAAGGTTGAGAGAGGCTCTTACACGGCCTCATCCCGTAAAGAAAGGGCCAAGAGGACGCGTCCACCGATGAAGCGCGTGACGGCGCCGCCGTAACGGGCTAACGAGGGGCCGTGACGACATTTCCTTACCCGCGCCGCCTCGCCCGCCAGTTCGCCTCCTTCTTCGGGGTGGGCCTGGCCGCGGCCGTGGCGCATTACGGCCTCCTGGTCATGCTCGTGGAGGGCGGCTTCGCCTCGCCGGTCCCGGCGACGCTGGCCGGCTATATCGCGGGCGGGCTCGTCTCCTACGCCCTCAACCGCACCCACACCTATCGGAGCAGCCGCCCCCACCGGGAGGCCACCTGGCGCTTCGCCCTGGTCGCCCTCGTGGGCTTCCTGCTGACCTGGCTGTTCATGCACGCCTTCGTGGAATGGCTCGGCGCCCCCTACATCCCGGCGCAGCTGGTCACGACCGGGATCGTGATGCTGTGGAGCTTCGTCGCCCACAAGGCATGGACCTTTGCCTAACGAAGAGCCAACCGGCTGAGGATCGAGCCGGTACAGACGGCCAGTGCAGCCCTGGCCTGCATCCGGGTGCAGTCCTCATCCCGGTTTTGCAGTGCAATATAAGGCCGACATGAGTTCGCGCCGCAGCCGTGCCTTTCGAAAGGCCAAGCAGCGCATCATGGTTTTCGCTAAACATCTCTTGGGGGCTTGATGTCCGATATTTCGATGGCAGCGGCCGACCGGGCCGTTCCTGGAGAGAAGCCCGTTCCGCGCTCGCGGCTCGCGGTCGCCCTGATCGAGCTGGCGCTTGCCGTCGGCAGCTTCGGCATCGGCACAGGCGAGTTCGCCATCATGGGGCTTCTGCCCAACGTCGCCCAGGAATTCGGCGTCACCACGCCGGAGGCTGGATACGCCATCAGCGCCTATGCGCTGGGCGTTGTGGTCGGCGCTCCCATCATCGCGGTCCTGGCCGCGAAGCTCGCCCGTCAGACGCTGCTGCTCGTTCTGATGGCGGTCTTCGCCATCGGCAACGTCGTCAGCGCTTTGGCGCCGGGCTTCGAATCGTTCGTTCTCCTGCGGTTTCTGACCGGGCTTCCGCACGGCGCCTATTTCGGCGTGGCGGCCTTGGTGGCCGCTTCCCTGGTCGAGCCGCGCAAGCGGACCCAGGCCGTAGCCCGCGTCATGCTGGGACTGACCGTGGCGACGCTGCTCGGCACGCCCGTCGCAACCTGGTTCGGTCAGATCCTGAGCTGGCGGGTCGCCTTCGCGGCGGTCGGCTTCCTGGGGGCGCTCACCGTCGTCCTGATCTGGCTGTTCCTGCCGAAGGACAAAGTTCAAGAGGGAGCCAGCCCGATCCGGGAGCTCGGGGCCTTCAAGCGCAAGCAGGTCTGGTTCACCCTGAGCATCGGCGCCGTCGGCTTCGGCGGGTTGTTCTCCGTGTTCTCCTACATCGCGTCGACGGCCACGCAGGTCGCCCAGATGCCGGAAAGCGCCGTTCCCATGATGATGGCGCTGTTCGGCTCCGGCATGATCGTGGGCAATCTGGTCGGCGCCTGGTTCGCCGACAGGAACCTGATCGGCACCATCGCCGGCACCCTGGCGGGCAGCGCCGTCGTGATGTCGGTCCTCTCCCTGACGGCCGAGAACCCGTACATGCTGTCGATCTGCGTGTTCCTGGTCGGGAGCAGCGTCGCCATCGGGCCGGCGCTCCAGACCCGCCTGATGGATGTCGCTGCGGATGCCCAGACCCTGGCGGCGGCGCTGAACCATTCCGCCTTCAACATCGCCAACGCCCTCGGTGCCTGGCTCGGCGGCCTGGCCATCGCCTCCGGCTACGGTTTCGCCTCGACCGGATGGGTGGGAGCGATCCTGGCGGTGGGCGGCCTCGTGGTCCTGGCGCTGTCGATGGCGAGCGATCAGCGTTCCGCCCGCGCCGAGATGTGCAAGGCCTAGAGCATCTTTCGGCGAAGCTAGACCGGCCTGCCCATGAAGGTCATCCGCGCCGGGTTGTGGCCGATATTGCGCTCCATCCGCTCGGCGCTGAAGCCTGCCTCCTCCAGGAGATCGACGATGTCCTCCTGCGTGTATTGGGACAGGCCGATCTCTTCGCGGATCTTGCGGTATTCCGAGAACGCGGTGCGCGCGAGGCCGAGGGCCGCGGATTTCAGGAAGCCGCCCTTCCAGGCGAAGGACAGGAGGGCCTTCGCGTCGGTCACGGGGCTGACATCCGGTGGAATCACGTCGGCGAGGATCAGGCGGCCGTCGGTTTTCAGCTTGCCGTGCCAGAGCTTCAGGAGCCCGCGCAACTCCTCCAGCGAGAGATATTGCAGAAGAGAGTTCGCCACGATCAGGTCGAGGGAGGCTTCCGGCAGGGTCGCGAGATCCTCCGGGGACAGGATCGTGATCCTGTCCCGGTCTCCGAACCTTTCGTGCAGCCGTTCGCGCACGAGGGGAGCCCCGTCGCAGAGGTAAAGGTGGCCGCATTTGGCCGCCACCCGGTCCGCGAACAACGCTTCGCCGCAGGCATGGTCGAGCACGGCCGCATCCGGTGAGGGGATGAGGCCGATGATCTCGTTCGCAACCAGCCGGTAATGCAGGAGCTTGTGCCGCTCGCCCGCATAGATCGGCGTGTCTTGGTTCCAGTAGTCTCGCCAGTTCATGGCGAGACTCCTAGCCGAAGCTCAGCTTCTCGTCATCAGCCGTTGGACCAGAGTTTCATGAGGGGGCCGTTCGCCCCGTCGACCGGATCGGCGTCCGGAAGGGGAACCTCCGCGATGCGCTTGCGTGCGGCTTCGATGGCGCCGGGATCGTCGCGGATCTCGTCCCAGTCGCGACCGCCCGCATAGGCGCCCACCACCAGAAGCTCTCCGTTGTCGTTGATGAGCGCGTGCCCGACCCCGGCGGGAATGACGACGACATCGCCTGCCGTGATTGCGACCAGCTCGCCGCTTTCTCCACCGAAACGCACGGAGCCCGACCCCATGGCGATCCCGAGAACCTCATGGGCCGTCGAGTGATAGTGGTGATAGTCGTGAATGCCGTTGCGCCAGGAATTGGTCCAGCCGTTCTTCTGAAACGTGTTCTCGAACGCCTTGGCCGGATCCGGGCTCGATGGCCGGATCGCAGCGCGACGGACGATCAGCGGCAGGGAATTGTTCGGGATGAGGCCGTTGTCCTTGAAGACGTAAGTGTCCGTCTTGAGCGGCGCGTTGTACTCGCCGGGGGCGCCATATCCTTTTGCCTGAGCCATTCGTTTCCTCCAATCCAGTCGGGGGAGAACGCATCGGCTTCGCGAAAGATCGAGCGTGGCCGCTCATTAATCCGAAGTTCCGGCTCCGGGCTTCCGGGAACGGGAGGGCGGCGCCCCTTCCCGCGCCACGGCGGGAAGGGGGCTCCCGGCTATCCCTTCAGGGGAGGATCTCCGTCAGCAGCTCGCCGGCTGCGCGGTGGAGCGGCAGGTGGTTGTTGATGTAGGCCATCACCCGGGCCACCCGGCAGCCTTAACCGAGGCGCGTCGTTGCTCTGGGCTTGGTGCCGGCCTTGGTCATGGATCGCTCCTGAACAAGACCTTAGGACGCCTCGATTGATCGTTCTTGCGAAGTTACTGCTCGATCAGCATCGCCGCGACGGCGCGGTCGATGGAGAGGTAGAACACCACGAAGGCGACGGTGCCCGCGACGGCGAACTCGATGGTCTGGTTCTTCAGCATCTGAAGCTGGCGCAGGGTGTTCTGGCCGAAGATCGTCAGGAGCCAGGCCACCGTGAGGACGACCGGGAAGATGAACAGGAAGGACCAGGTGCTCTCCACATGTCCCGCGTCGGTCGGGTCGATCAGGGGACGGATGTTGCGGACCCAGGGAGCATAGATCGAGGCGTAGAGCGAGGTCAGCCAGGACAGGCCGACGGCGACGCCGAGATGAAAAGTGAAGAGGGAATGCAGGCGGTTGAACTGGCCGGACTCGTCGTCGAACGTCATCGGAAGAACCCCCAAAATCAAGAATCGATCGTCAATTTTTATGGTTACTGATCGGTTAACGTGATTTGGGCCGCGAGCGCAATGTCCGGTTTGTCGCAGAAATGAAATATTGTTCGATTATCCACCCTTCGGCGGAATCGTGGTTAAGGCTCCGGCAGGGACGAAGAGCACTGCCGGAGCGATAGGGGCCTTAGGCGGCCTTCAGGCCTGGCGCCTTGCCTTCTCCTCCTCGATCAGCTTCACGAACCGGTCGAAGAGGTAGTGGCTGTCCTGCGGGCCGGGGGAGGCCTCAGGATGGTACTGCACCGAGAAGGCCGGGCGGTCGGTGAGCGCGATGCCGCAATTGGAGCCGTCGAAGAGGGAGACGTGGGTCTCCACCGCGTTCTCCGGCAGGCTCTCCGGGTCCACCGCGAAGCCATGGTTCATCGAGGTGATCTCGACCTTGCCGGTGGTCCTGTCCTTCACGGGATGGTTCGCCCCGTGATGGCCCTGGTGCATCTTCTTGGTCTTGCCGCCCACGGCCAGGCTCAGCATCTGGTGGCCGAGGCAGATGCCGAAGGTCGGGATCTTCTCTTCCAGCACCTTGCGGATGACCGGCACCGCGTATTCGCCGGTCGCGGCCGGATCGCCGGGGCCGTTGGAGAGGAACACGCCGTCGGGCTTGAGGGCCAGGATGTCGTCGGCGGAGGCCGTGGCGGGCACCACCGTGACCTTGCAGCCGGCGCGGGCGAGCAGCCGCAGGATGTTGCGCTTCACGCCGTAGTCGATGGCGACCACGTGGTACTTGGCTTCCGCCTGCTTCTCGTAACCCTGGCCGAGCTTCCAGGTCGTCTCGTCCCAGTCGAAGCGCTGACCGCTGGTGACCATGGGCACGAGGTCGAGGCCGTCCATGGAGGGCAGGGCGGCGGCGCGGGTCTTGAGCGCGTCGAGGTCGAACGCGCCGTTGGGATCGTGCGCGATCACCGCGTTGGGCATGCCCTTCTCGCGGATGAGCGCCGTGAGCGCCCGGGTATCGATGCCGGTCAGGCCGATGATGCCGCGGGCCTTCAGCCAGGCGTCCAGGTGGCGCGAGGCGCGCCAGTTCGACGGGTCCGTCACCGAGGCGGCCAGAATGGCGCCGCGCACGCCGGAGGACGAGGCGGCGTTGACGCTCTCGATGTCCTCGTCGTTGGCGCCCACATTGCCGATATGCGGGAACGTGAAGGTGATGATCTGGCCCGCATAGGACGGGTCGGTCAGGATTTCCTGATACCCGGTCATCGCGGTGTTGAAGCAGACCTCGCCGGTCGCCTCGCCGGTGGCGCCGATGCCGAAGCCTTCCAGCACCGTGCCGTCCTGGAGCACGAGAACGGCGGTTGCGCGCGGCTCCGTCCAGCCACCCGCTGTGTGTTTGTCTTGCAGCATCGTCATGATCTCTTTAAGTCCGAGCCCAATGGGGCGCGCTTGAGCAGGCCACCATGGGCCGCCCTTGAACTGTTCCTGTGACTTAAGGGGCCGTTCGCGTTCCGTCAACGCTCAGGCGCTTTAAAACACAAGGAGATATCCATGCTGCGCGATCGTTTCACGGCGGACATGAAGGAGGCCATGAAGGCCGGCGACAAGCGTCGCCTGGGCGCCATCCGCCTGATCCAGGCGGCGCTCAAGGACAAGGACATCGAGGCCCGCGGCAACGGCAAGGACCCGCTCTCCGACGAGGAGATCCTGGCGCTCCTGCAGAAGATGGTGAAGCAGCGCCAGGAATCGATCGCCATGTACGAGCAGGGCGGCCGCACGGAGCTCGCCCAGCAGGAGAAGGACGAGGTCGAGGTCATCTCCTCCTACCTGCCCAAGCAGATGGACGAGGCCGAGACCAGGGCCGCCATCGAGGAGGCCATCGCCGAGACCGGCGCCTCCTCGATGAAGGACATGGGCAAGGTCGTCGGCGCCCTGCGGGCCAAGTACGCCGGCCGCATGGATTTCGGCAGGGCGAGCGGCCTCGTGAAGGACATGCTGCCCAAGGGGTAAGCGCCCAGCTCAGGCGGCCGTCGCCTCGCCGGCGGCCGCAAGCGCGGCCAGGACGTCCCCCGTGGTCGCCACCTGGGCGAATTCGTAGCGCAGGGTCGCCACATGGGCCCGGTGGCTCTCGCGGGCGGGAACGACGCCGCCCGTGCCGTCCGGCAGGTCGAAGCAGTCGCAGGCATCCTCGACCAGAACCATCTCGTAGCCGAGATTCGCGCCCGTCCGCACCGTCGTGGACACGCACATATCCGTCGTTATGCCGAAGACCACGACCTTCCGCACGCCGAGCCGCTTCAGCCTGAGATCGAGGTCGGTTCCGATGAAGGCGGAGTTGACGCCCTTGGTCACCAGGGCCTCGCCGCCTTTCGGCCCGAAGCCCGGCCGGAAGGCGTTGCCCGGCTGCCCCGGCGCCAGGGTCGAGCCCGGCGTCACGGAATCGTGTCGCACGTGGATGATCGGCAGCCCGCGGGACCGCCACGCCTCGATGAGCGCCAGGCCGTTGGCGTCCACGGCCCCGTTCCAGCGGCGGGGCCAGGAGGGCAGGTCGAAAGCCTGCTGCATGTCGACCGGCAGAAGCACAGAATTCGCGTAATCCATGGGGAAACCTCAGTTGCCCTCCTGTCTTCGCGCGTCGTCGTGCCGGTTTCACTGGACAAGATGACCGGTGGGCCGGCTAAGTGCCGGTCGGGAAGCATCGGGGCGGCGGGAGCGTCATGCTGGACGAGAAAGACAGGATCCTGGTGGCGTCCTTGCGCCGGAATGCGCGGGAGAGCCTCGTCGGCCTTGCCCGCAGCGTCGGCCTGTCGCGCAGCGCCACGCAGGAGCGGATGCGCCGCCTGGAGCGCGAGGGCGTGATCAAGGGCTATACGGTGGAGCTCGCCTCCGAGCACGACCCGGCGGTGCGGGCCATGATCGCCGTCACCTTCGAGCCGGGTTTCCGCTGCAAGCACGTGGTGCCGCGCCTGTCGGGCATTCCCGAGATCACCGCCTGCCACTCGCTGACCGGCTCCATCGATCTCATGGTGATGGTGTCGTGCGACTCCAACGCGACCCTGGACCGGATCCGCGATGCCGTCGCCGCCGTGCAGGGCGTGGCCACGGCCACGACCCATATCGTCCTCGCGACCCCGTGGGCGCGGGACTAGGGAGCGCTAGGCGCTTCGGATCTCGCTCTCGCGCACGGCCCGTTCGGTCGCGCCGCTCTTGATCCGGTACGAGAGTTCCCCGCTCTGGTCGGCGGGCATGAGCCGGACGACCTCGTAGACGCCGGTCGAGCTCGTCCGGGAATCGGCATAGGCGGGGTGCTTCAGCCGGATCATCTGCCGGACTTTGAACTTGTGGGACATCGGTCGGTCTCCTGGTGAGGGGCGGGGTGTTCGTTCTCCGGCGCGGGCGGGCGGATTACCGGATGCGCCGGATGCTGGTGATGGTGCCCTCGGGCAGGGTGCCCTGTTCCTGCTGGGCGCGGGCGATCGTGCCGACCACGCGGGTGTCGGCGGCCTGGGAAGGATTGTCGATCCACAGATAGGCCGTGCGGGCGTCGTCGTAGTTCACCAGGAACATCACGGATTTCGCGGGAGTGTATTTCCGAAAGGTGCTCATCGCTTCCTCTTCAGTTCGGCATCGAATGGGGGAGCAAACAAAAAAGCCGCTCCCAGGGGAGCGGCTCCTGATCAGGCGCTCGCGATGTGCGCCGGTTCATGCATTAGGCCGTCTGGATGTTGTTGACGGCGACCTTGCCGCTGCGACGATCCTCGGCGGTGTCGAAGGACACCTTCTGGCCTTCGCGAAGGCCGCGGATGCCGGCGCGCTCGAGAGCGGTGGCGTGGACGAA